>VEPI01000098.1:0-17951 GCA_012026935.1 Melioribacter sp.
GGATTCATTCCGTACTTGCCGCAGCTGTACATCATAAGAAGCGATGAGATATCAATCGCCGCACGTTTCTCTTCGTCTTCCGGAATTATAAAATCATAAACATCTGCAATAAACTTCATGTTGGATAATATTTTTTTAAGTTCTGAATATGTCGGTTCGCCGTGCCAGTTAGCAACACGTTTAATTAAGTTCTGTTCGTTGCGCCGGAGAAATTCTGAGAACGTAATTATATTTTGACTCAGTTTAGTACGGGGTTTGCAAATATTTATTAAGTCGTTTGTGTATTGATCCCATTTATTTGCAATGTCTTCATTCTTATCATACATAAGTAATTTAGCTTTTTCGGGAGTGAATTGTGCATGTGTTATTGCTTTAAATTTTGGGACCAAAGCATAGCCGTCATAACTAACTATTCCGGTTTCTTCTTCAACATATTTCCATCTTCTAATAAGACGTGTTGCAGTTTGTACCGAAACAACTTTATCCAGTTCGCTGTCTATTACAACAAATTTCCCTTTTTGATAACTTACAACAGTACACCAATGTTCCCAATTTTTTACGCATAGTATGCACGGATAACCTTTTTTTAAATGTCTGTTCAACATACGTCGTGCATCATCTGGATTACTGGATTGAAAATGTTTCATTCTACAGTTGAATCTTTGAGCGGCACGTGCAAGACCAAATTCATCGGTACCGGCCCACCATGTACTACCTGCAAAATTTCCTATCTGTCCCTCATCTTTGAAAACACCTAACATCACAAGAGCGTATTTCAATGCAAAAGGCCCGCATTGATATTTGTTCGGCTGCGGATAAAAACTCATTTTACTAAATCCCTCTCTATCACATGTGGCGCAAAAATAACAAAACTTTTGATATGCAAAACATTTTTGTTTAGTTTGCAAAAAAAAATTAGGATAGAATGAAAGTCGCTGTCGTATTTAATGAGGTTAACCCCGAGATTTATCAACCCAAGAAGATTCGTACAAAAGATTTAGACTTCAAACCCGTTTTTGGAATGGATGCCAGTAATCCAATTTCAGAGTATGAGTATATGGTAAAATCCCTTATTAAAGCCGGCTATGAAGCTTATACGCTAAATATTATGGATAATCTTCAACTCTTCATTAAAGATTATGAAAAAAATAAACCGGATGTCGTCTTTAATTTAGTAGAGCTTTTCAAAGATCAACCAAGATTGGAAATGAGTTTTACAGGAATTTTAGAGTTACTGGGTATTGCTTATACAGGTGCACCTCCTATGTCGCTTGGGACCTGTCAAAATAAAACCTTGACCAAAAGAATATTAAGTTCACTAAGTATCCGCACACCGCGTTATAAAATTATCAAAAACATGGATCGTTCTTTCCGCTTAGGTTTACGTTATCCCCTTATTGTAAAACCGGCTTTGGAAGATGCTAGTGTTGGAATTGATAATGATGCAATTGTAAATAATGTAGATTCTCTTAAGAAACGTGTAGAGTATGTTTTCAATTCTTTTAATCAACATGCTCTCGTAGAAGAATTTATATTAGGCAGAGAATTAAACGTTGCAGTTTTTGGCGATAAAGATCCCAAAGTTCTTCCAATTAGTGAAATTGATTTTTCAAATATGCCGGAGAATTTACATCCCATTGTAAGTTTCCAGGCTAAGTGGGATCCTCAGCATGAGGCATACCACAAAACAATTCCAATCTGTCCGGCAAAATTATCAGATAAGACCCGTACCGAAGCTGAAAATATGGCACTTCAATGTTTCCGAAGTATGGGTTGCCGCGATTACGCACGTATTGATATTCGTCTTTCAAAAGAGGATAATAAACTTTATGTGCTGGAAGTAAATCCGAATCCGGATTTAACCGAGGATGCGGGGTTTATGCGGTCTGCAAAACATGCAGGTTATTCTTACAAAAAAACTTTGAAGATGATTGTGGATTTTGCGTATGAAAGAAAAACGCCGCCAGCCGGCCATCAGCGTTCTGCAAAAAGTTAGTTCTATAAAAACTAATTAACATTTTCTCTTGTTAGAGATGTCTTTCTTCTTTCAACTTTTTGCAACACTTGTTTTTTTTCTTCATCGGAATAAACAGACCAATGAATAATTTCTTCTATGGTTCTAAAACATCCGTCACAATAATTTGTTGCGGGATTCATAATACATTCATTGTTGCATGGTGAAGCGGTTCTTGTGTTGGTTTCCATTAGTTTCCTTTCGCTTTATTGTCTCTCCCATTTCCTAAACGAAAATTTAGTGAAAATTTTCCTTGACGGCTAAAATTTTATTATGCAAAACCTTGAAGGTCTTCGTATGACCTTCAAGGTTTTCTTGGCAGTCAAGATTGACTAAAAGCCCTTCCGTTCGGGAAGCCTGCCTAACGGACAGACAAGTGTTGGGATGGGCTTTTCTTTATTCCATTTTACTGTTTAGTAACTCGTTAACTAATCTTTCAGTTTTATAAACATATTTTAACGCTTCAATCAATCCCCACGAATCTGTCGCAACTGTGCGATTGTTTTCAGGTAAGAAAATAAAATCACCAGCCAGACTTTCTAGATTTCCATCATGAACAAGTCCTACAATTTCCTTATTAATATTTATAGTAGAGCTGCCGGAATTACCGCCAACTATATCATTTGTAGATGCCCATCCAACCGGAGTAGAAAGATCCAATCCATCCGGGACTTTTTGCCAGCGGGGATGTAATCCCCACGGATAATTTTTTTTACCGAATGAATTCCATCTATCCCAAATTCCATAAAATGTTGTTTTGCCCGGTGCAACCGTTCCGTTGTATTCATATCCTTCAATACGTCCGTCGGAAATTCTTAAGGTGCCTGTTGCGTCTGGCGGAATTACAACACCGTAAACATGGTAAGCCACTTCTCCCAATAATTGATTTAATACTGCAAGAGTATTATTAATCTCTGTCATCTTAGATCGCATTTCTTTTAATTTATCTTGTGTGTTACGTATGAAATAAATAAACGGATCATCAGAATTTAAAATCTCATCCGGGGATTTTTTCAGAAGCACATCTAACTTTTCTTTAGAAGTTAGAGCTGAATTTTTCATAACTAGCTTTGCAGTCACATCATCTTTAGTACTACCATAAAGTTTCTGAACAAGCGGGTGATCTTCTCCTAAAATTCCTCTTACAACATTAGCTTGAGCACGAACAAGTTTGCTTTGCAGTTCCTCATCTATCTTGTCCGGAAATATTGAATTAAGCGTTGATGATAATTTGTCCGTCTTATAATCAGCATCGCGTTTATCTTCTGCGAATTTCATTTGTTCTGCATATTTAATCATTTTTTCTGCTATCGAATAATATACCGGTCCACCTCTGCTGCTTAATGTAAAGGCTGTTGCTTCATCCACATATTTCCTTAATTCATCCAAAGTATTTTTTATTGCATCCCATACATGTCCGTATTTTACTTTCAACTCCGGATCAGCATTTACTTTTTCTCTAAGATCTTTTTCAAAATCTTTTTTCTTTGTCATGATGTATTCATCACGTAAAGCCAAGTATCTTCCTGCAAATGATTTTCTACCATTTCCAATTCCCATAACCATATTTAACAATTCTGTATAACGTTCCGGATGTTTCTGAAATAATTCATAATAAACTTTATAGCTTTCATTTTGAGCCAAGAGAGTGTACTTGTATGTTTTATCACGAAGATATTCTAACTGAGCATAAGAATATAATCTTTGAGTTCTTCCCGGATTACCAACTACAAAAATCGGCTCGCCTTCTTTCGCTCCGTTTTTGCTCCACTTAAAAAAGTGATCTGCTTTAACCGGTTTGTCGTTTTCATAGGCACGGAAGAACATAAAATCAAGTTCATAGCGCGGATAAGTAAAGTTATCCCAATCCCATCCAGTTGAGGCAATTTGAAAATCCGGCGCCATAACAAGACGAAGATCGCTGTATCTCTTATAGCCGTAAAGTGAATACTTCCCTCCGTTATAAAGTTGAATTACTCTGCATCTTAATCCTGTCTCTTTCGAATATTTCTCTTCCAATTCTTTCGTTTTATCGTTCCGCATTTTTACTTTTTCATTATCATCTTTCCCGGAATTCATCGCATCGAGAACAATTTTAGTAACATCTTCAATCATCACAAGCTGATCAACAAAAAGATTTGGTACTTTAATTTCTTCATCCATAGTCTTTGCATAATAGCCGTCTCGTAAATAATCTTCTCCTTTTGGTGAAAGCGCAGGTAAAGTATTTCGTCCGCAATGATGATTTGTCATTATCAATCCGTCTTCAGAAACAAATGCGGCAGTACACCCTCCGCCAAAAGAGAGTGCCGACATTTGAACATCTTTTATCCATTCTTCCGTTGGACGAAAACCGTATTCTTTTTCAAAATAATCAAGAGGAATATCATCGAACGTCCACATTGTTCCCATATCTTTCAAAGATGATTTTACTTTAGATAAATCCCGCGGTTCATAAATCGATTGGGCATAATTAGAAATTGTGAAGGTGATAAGTAAAAACGTAGTGAAGACAAATAACTTAATTCTCATTTTAACCTCAAGTACCATTAAAGTGATTTCATTCTTAAATATTTGATTAATATCTATTAATATAAAAAAAGGGTCGAATAATATTCGACCCCTGCTGTTTCTAATTTTCAATCACGGATTTCCTATTTCATCTTTCCATCTTTCAATTCATCTGCAAGACGGTCAAACTTATAAACTATCTTAATTGCTTCATACATTCCTTTGGAATCAACAGCTACCGTTCTATTGAATGTTGGCAAATAAATAAAATTGCCTTGTAAGCTTTCAATGTTACCGTCAAAAGCAAGGCCAATTACTTCTGCATTTTTGTTGATCACAGCACTTCCAGAGTTGCCGCCGACTATATCATTCGTTGCAACAAAATCTACCGGTGTTGATAGATCAAGATCTTTAGGAATGGTTTTCCATCTCTCAGGTAAATTGAAAGGGTATTTTCCTTCAAAGCCGTAAAATCTATCATACATTCCAAAGAAAGTAGATTTAATAGGTGCGGTTGTACCGTTGTAATCGTAGCCTTTCATCAAGCCGTCACTCAATCTCAATGTTCTGTTAGCATCAGGTGTAATTGATGTTCCGTATGTCTTATAAAGAATTTGGCCGAGCAATCCGAACGCAACATTTTCGGTATCCATAATTTCTTTTTGTTGTGTTCTCAACGGTTCAAGTTGATCGTAACCTTTTGCATAAAATTGAACGAATGGATCATCAAGCGCTAAAATTTCTTCAGGAGTTTTTTTGAACAGTTCTTGTACTGCAGCCTTATTTTTGAAAAGTGATTTTGCGATCAAACTTTTTGCTGCATCTTTCCCTGCTTTGTTATTAAAAGTCTTTACAACAAGAGCATCATTCTTACCAAGATTCATTGTAATGTAATCAATATTAATTTCAAGTTTAGCTTCTTCAAGGATGCTGTCGAAATTATCAGGATATAAATTGTCTCTAAATCCCGGTTGTAGATTTCCACCGCCTCTTTGTCCTCCAAATCCTCCCATTCTTTGTCTCTGGTCTTCTAATTCTTTCTTCTTTTCTTCCGGAAGCATTTGATATTTTGCATAAGCGACGAGGGCATTTCCAATTTGCAAGTAACGTGAAAAATATTGGGGATTAACAGAATATGCGGTCAATTTCGGTTCAATTTTTCTAAGTTCGTTACGTGTTGTTTCGATTGTCTTCCAAACATGTCCGTATTGTTTGTTCAATTCCGGATCATTGAAAACGACTTTCTGAAGTTTCTTTTCAAAATCTTTTTTACGAGCAAGCAGGTAAGGATCGTTCAAAGCTTTATAAGTGTTGACTGTATTCTTCCATCCGTTGCTAAATGCCAACCGTTGTCTTTCATATTCATCAGCCATTTTTGGATTAACAGACTTTAGCTGTTCAAGACGATTATAAACGTTATCAGATAAGTAAGCACTGTTTCTGAATTGAATATCGCGCAAATATTCCAATTGAGCTACGGTTCTTAATCTGTTTGTTGAGCCGGGATTTCCAACAGTAAAAACTAATTCTCCGTTAGCAGCACCGTTTGCACTCCATTTAAAGAAATGTTCTGATTTAATTGGTTTACCGTCATCACCATAAATTCTTAGGAAAGTGCAATCGAGATCATAACGAGGATAAGTAAAGTTATCCGGATCGCCGCCGTAAGAAGCAATTTGCTCTTCGGGTTGGAATACTAAACGAATATCCGTATAAGTTTTGAATCCCTGAACAAAAAATAAGCTTCCGTTATAATATGAAATCACATCACATTTTAGTTTTGTTTCTTTTTCATATTGATCTTTTAATTCTCTCATCTTCTCATCGCGAAGAGCAATTTTTTCTTTTTCATCTTTTCCGTTTTGCAGAGCCGATAAAACTTCTTTAGTAACATCTTTCAACATTACAAGTTGTTCGGCAGTATAGTTTGGTACTTTTCTTTCATCAGCCAATGTTGGTGCAAAAAAAGCAGTTGCTGCAAGATCCTCTCCCTCTTTTTGAATCTGCCTTCTTGTTCCCCGCGAACAATGATTGTTTGTCATTATCAAACCGTCTTCCGAAACAAAAGATGCTGTGCATCCGGGAATACGAAGAGCAGATAAACGAACATCATCAAACCATTCTTGGGTTGCCTTAAAGCCATAAGTCTTTTCTAAGTAATCAAATGGCGGAAATTCAAACGTCCACATTTTACCGGTATCAAGTTTTTGAGATTTGACTGTGTCTTGATTAATTACTTGTGCACTTAATTGAAATGCAAAAACAAATAATAAAGAAACAATAGATAATTTTTTAAGAGATAAATATTTTTTCATAGTAACACCTGAGTTATTTATAAAGATGAATACATCCAAAAATAAAACGAAGTGTTTTCAGAACCAATTATGCAGCATAATGGAATAGTTAAATAATGTTAAATAAAAATGCCCTTTGTTAAAAGGGCATCTTTTAAAAAGTTAATTCTTCAATAATTATTATGGAAGTTTTCCAAGTTTTAATTCTTCGGCTATTCTTTTAGCATTTGTTACGTTCATCAGAATTTCCAAGATTCCCTGAGAAGCAACAGAGACGGTTCTGTTTGCTTCAGTTGTGTAAATGAAGTTGCCGGAGAAACTTTCAATATTACCGTCAAATACAGCACCTACAACTTCGGCTTTTGTATTGATGATTGCGCTTCCTGAGTTTCCGCCAATAATGTCATTTGTGCTGATGAAATTATAAGGCGTACTGTAATTAAACTCCGGAGCCGGTTTGACCCACCTTGCAGGAAGGTCCCATGGATATTGTTTTTTGTGTGAGTAATATCTGTCGTACAATCCATAAAAAGTTGTAATTGTAGGAGCAATTGTTCCATTATAATCATAACCTTTCATCACTCCATCACTGATACGAAGAGTGAATGTAGCATCGGGCGGAATTGATGTTCCATAAACGGCAAAAAGAACTTGTCCAAGCTGGCTTTCCAATGCTTGTTCGGTTGTTGTAATTTCTTTAGACTTTGCAGCAAACTCTTTTGCCTTATCTTGAGTATATACCACATAATAAATGAAAGGATCGTTAGAATTTAAAATCGCATCAGGATCTTTCTTTGCCAGCTCAACAACTTTTTCTTTTGTAGTAAGAGAAGAATTTTTCAATGCAAAGTCTGCTGCTGCATCCCCGCTTAAACCGTTAAACATTTTTTTAACCAACGGATGATCCTTCCCAATATTCATAATCATGTAATCAGCCATCAATTTTGTAAGCTTGTAATCCAAACTTTTGTTTACCTGAGCCGGGAATAAACCATTGATAGTTGCGTCGAGTTTATCTGCTTTATAATCTGTTTTTCTGTCTGTTTCGGGTTTTTTGAGTTCTTCAGCAAGTGTAAATATTTTACGCGCAGTTGTTAAATAAGAAGGTGAAGTGCGTGGAGAAATATTAAATGCTGCATTTTCAAATGCAAACTTTTTGGCTTCGCTTCTTGTCTGAACAATTCCATCCCAAAGATGACTGTATTGTTCTTTCAGTTCGGGTTTTGCCATTACAGCATTTTTCAATTTCTTTTCGAAGTCTCTCTTACGTGCCATAAAAACCGGATCCAACAATGCTTCTAATGTTCCTTTATATACTTTTGCTGAGTTGCCTATAAAAAATTGTTGTCCTCTATACTCATCCGCTTTAGCCGGTTCCTCTTCTATCAGCTCATCATAAATTTTGAAAAGGCGGTTAAGCATAAAATTTCCATTTCTATAAACTACATCTCTGTAATATTCCAGTTGAGCAACTGTTTTTAATCTTTGTGTAGAACCCGGATTTCCAACTACGAATAGAAGTTCGTTGTTTTCAGCTCCGTTCAAACTAAATTTAAAAAAGTTTTCTGTCTTCATCGGTTTGCCTGTTTCATCGTAGGCACGCAAGAAAGCAAAATCAGCATCGTAACGCGGATAAGTGAAATTATCGGGATCGCCTCCATAAAGACCTACAACTCTTTCGTTCGAATAAACAAGGCGTATATCATTGTAAATTTTATAACCGTATAATGAAAACTTTCCGCCGTTATAAAGCGAGATTACCCTGCAATTTAATCCTGAATCCTTACTGTAATTTGTTTCAAGTTCTTTGATCTTTGCAGCTCTTTTTTCAATTTTTTCCGCGTCTGTGTTTCCCGAATTCATTGCCTCCAGAACTGGTGCGGTTACATCTTCAATTAATACAAGCTGTCTTACTGTAAGGTTAGGTACTTTTCTTTCATCAGCTAAAGTCGGTGCAAAGAAACCGTTCTTCGGAATATTCTCATTTTCCTTTTGAACACTTTCCAACACTCCATCTACACAGTGATGATTGGTCATTATCAGTCCGTCTTCCGATACAAACGAAGCTGTACAGCCGCCGCCGAATATTAATGCAGACAATCTTACTTTTTTCAACCAGTCTTCAGAAGCGTTAAAGCCGTATGCTGATTTAATATAATCATGCGGGTAATCTTCAAATGTCCACATTTTGCCGGTATCGAACTTTTGTGCTTTAACTGTATCTAAATTAGTTTGTGCACTAATCGGTAAAATGAAAACAAATAGAACAAACAGCACAAATGATTTGAATAATTCTTTTTTCATATTTCGTCCTATAATTAATATTATAATTTATTCCCGATCAAAAATATAACAGTTCAAATTTATAACCAAAACAAACGTAGTCTAATAAAAATTTAGATCTGTAAAAAAACAAATCACAAAAAAGCCCCCATTACGGGGGCTAATTTTATTAAACTTAAAAGTAATAACTCAATCGCGGAGTTTATCCAACAAGTTATTTATTTTTTTGGCTTCGCTTTCGGATAGTTTTTTTAGGAATGAATCATGTTTATCATTTAGCTTATCTATTTCTTTTAGAAGATGCAATCCTTTTTCAGTAATCACAACATCAACACACCTGCGGTCATTCGGTTTAAGATCGCGTTTAATAAATCCTTTTATTCGCAACCGTTCAACAAGCCGAGATGCATCAGACATTTTATCAAGCATTCTTTCCTTTAATAAATTTACTGTTGCAGGATTAGGATACTGTCCGCGGAGAATTCGAAGAATGTTGAATTGATTGCTAGTTATGTCATACTTAGAGAACAGATTTGAATACAGATTAACAAGCCAGCTGTTCGTATATAATATATTTACAGCCAGCTTATGAAATTCGTTTCTAAATTTTGGTTGCTTTATTTCTAGTTCGAGCTTCATTATAATTTCTGTAATTCAAGATCAATTGTAATATCAACTGTTTTTCCTACAACAGCTCCGCCAGCTTCCATCAAAGTGTTCCACTTAAGATTGTAGTCAAATCTATTAATTTCTCCTTTAATTTTGAAACCTGCTTTTGACTGCCCCCATGCTTGCACTGTTCCGTTATATACTACATCAAGCGTAACTTCTTTTGTTATATCCCTAATAGTAAGATCGCCAACAAGTTTATAATTTTTTGAGTCAACTTTCTTAAATGATTTTGATTTGAAAGTCATTTTAGGAAATTTTTCTGCGTTAAAGAAATCATCCGACTTTAAGTGAGCATCTCTTTTTTCATTATCTGTATTGATACTGGTTATGTCGGCGGAGAAATCTATCTTCGCATCAGAAAAATCATCTTTGGATGACTGAACGTTTATATCAAAGGATTTAAACTGTCCGGTTACCTCTGAAATAATAAGGTGTGTTACCGTAAACTGAACTTTTGAATGTGATTTATCAGCAGTCCATTTAGACTGAGCATTTAATGATAAAACTGCAAACAAGACAAGAATTACTGCATTACGAATGTGTTTCATATTAACCTCTTTATTTTGTTTTGAAATTATCACGAATTAGAATTATTGTTGTAACATATATTGGTATAACACACATCAATATGGTAAAGTTCCAAAGATTAATAATTCAATAAGTAAAAGTTGTTGGCCTTTTACATCAGGATTTCCGGAAAGCAAAAGAACTGTAGCCGTTTTTCGTCTTCTTCAGAGCCATTACAATGCTGACATTTTTTAACATAAAAGACGATTGATTCCTCCCCATCGTCTAAATCAAAAAAGCTAACAATTGATTGACAGTTTCTGCATTGAACGATATGATGAGTATGTAACTGTCCTTCACATCTGGGACAAAGAAAATCCGTATCTGTGAAATTTTCCTGCTGAAAAATTGGGAAAACGGAATTGCATTTTGTATTAGTGCAGCATGCAAATTTTAACGGTTTTGTAGAACTGATTTCGATGGTAACCTCCTTTTAGAAAAGCGTTCGAAAAATAAGTTTGAAACTTGCTCATGTCTATGCAAAAATTTATCCGCTAATGTCTAAAATTTATTTAGTTTTACTTATTTTCCAATTACGAATAATTCAGAATCATTTCGGAGTATTAATGGACAAAATTTCATCCTTCAAAGCGTACGATATTAGAGGTAAAGTACCTGGTGAATTAAATACGGATCTGGCATACAAAGTAGGCAGATCATTTGCTAAATATTTAGGCGCAAAATCTGTAGTAATTGGTCGTGATGTACGAAAATCTTCGCCTGAATTATCGGAAGCAATATCAAAAGGCTTAAATGATGCCGGTTGTGATGTTCTTGATCTTGGTTTGTGCGGAACCGAAATGATTTACTTCGGAACTCCGTTTCTTAATGCAGATGGCGGGATTATGATAACTGCAAGCCACAATCCACCTGAATACAATGGATTAAAGTTTGTAAAAAAAGGATCTGTACCAATGGGGTATGATTCCGGTTTGAAAGAAATAGAAAAGATGATATTAAATAATGACATTGGTGAAATATCCAATCTGAAAGGAAAAATTTATCAAAAAGATATTATGAAAGATTTTATTACTAAAGTCACAAAATTTTTTGATGCAAAAAAAATTCTACCATATAAAGTAGTCGTTAATGCCGGGAATGGTTGTGTTGGCCCCGCACTGGATGCTCTGGAAAAATATTTGCCAATTAAAATGATAAAAATCTTCCCGGAACCGGATTCTAACTTCCCTAACGGTGTTCCAAATCCTCTTCTACCCGAAAACAGACAGCCAACAATTGACGCAATCAAAAAATATGGAGCTGATCTTGGTGTTGCTTGGGATGGCGATTATGATAGATGTTTTTTCTTTGATGAAAAAGGTAATTTTATCGAAGGATATTATATCGTAGGATTACTCGCAAAATCCATTTTGAAGATTAATCCCGGTGAAAAAATTGTTCACGATCCTCGTCTGATTTGGAATACGATAGAGGTGGTAAAAAATTCCGGGGGTCAATCTGTTGTCTCTCAAAGCGGTCATGCCTTTATTAAACAAAAAATGAGAGAGGTTAACGCAATTTACGGCGGGGAAATGTCGGCACATCATTATTTCCGTGATAATTTTTATTCGGACAGCGGTTTAATTCCTTTTGTATTAATTCTCCAATTAATGTCGGATGAAAAATCTAAGCTTTCGGAACTTCTTGACACTATGATACGTTTATATCCATGTTCGGGTGAAATTAACTCAACAGTTAGTAATCCAGCAGAAAAAATTAAGGAAATCAAAAAGAGATATACAGGCGGAATTACTGATGAATTAGACGGTCTTAGTGTTGAATACCCGAACTGGCGTTTTAATATTAGAATGAGTAATACGGAACCTTTGCTTCGTCTAAATGTTGAATCTAGGAAAGATGAAAATTTAATGAATGAAAAAACAAACGAGCTATTGAAATTTATTAGAGGATAGTTATATTGCAGTTAGATTTTATAAATTTTCGCTGTTAATAGTAAAATCATTAAGGGACGTAAAATGACCCCCGGTCAAGAAAAAACTATAGATGTTGATAAAATTTTAAAGAATAAATTAAAATCAGTTAGCGTTGGTTCATTAGAAAATGCCGTTGCAAAAGTTATAAGCGAAATGGTAGGCGAAGATTACAAATGTACAATCGGTGAAGTAAAATATACATTGTTCAGCGGCGCTGATTTTCATATTAAAATTGAATTAAGTTACAATCCCGAACAATAAATTTTTGGGGAGTTGTGGCTGGGACTTAGGTCTCCCCCCAACCTAGGTTTTGGCTCTTCTCCCCGTTTTTTATCCCGCAATATTTTTCAACTCATTAATTACTCTATCAATATCATCTTTAGTGTTATAAAAGTGCGGCGAAAAACGAATCATTCCTTCACGGACAGCGCAATAAATTTTTCTCCTTTCTAATTCAGAAAATATTTCTTTTGATTTTTCATGTTTGAGCGTCACAATTCCAGCAAGGTGATCATTAGAAACATTTCTTAACAACGGTTCAATTCCTATTTCAGAAAGTTTGTTAATAAAATAATTCGAGTTTTCTAAAATTTTTAATTCAAAGTTTTCAACTTTCGATTGCTTAAACATATTCAGCGCCGCATCAAAAATTGCAATTCCGAATGCGTTTAACGTTCCGGTTTGAAACCGCTCAGCATTTGATCTCAAAGTCAAGTTATAATCCAGTAGATTCCAAGGATCTTCTACAGATGTCCACCCCACATTTTTTTGATCAATCTTATTTTGCAACTCTTCAGTTACATAAAAATAAGAAAGACCCTGACTGCTCATTAACCACTTCTGTGTTCCTCCGGTAAGGAAATCTATTTTAGATTCTTTAAGATTAACATTAACCGCACCAACGGCTTGAATTGCATCAACACAAAATATTATTCTTTTCTGTTTGCATAATTCACCTATTGCATTAATATCCGCTTTATAACCGGAAAGAAATTGTACCATACTTATTGAAAGAAGTTTTGTCTTGGGAGTAATTAATTTTTCAATATCTTCTATATCTACTATTCCATTTCTCGATTTTGCAAAATCTACTTCAACGCCTCCTTTTTTTAGATTTAGAAATGGATAAACATTTGACGGGAATTCAATATCGTTCAAAATTATTCTATCGCCGGTCTTCCAACTTAATCCTTGCGCTAATATGCTTAATCCGTTAGCAACATTATCTACCCATGATAATCTGTTCGTACTCGTTTCTAAAAGTTTTGCCAGTTTCTCCTTTGCGCCGAAATTCCATTTTACAAAAGATTCAAAGTTCATCACATTAAGTCCGCTTCTTTCGTCCATATATTCTTTAATTCGATCAAGCACAAGCGTGGACCACGGACCGAGCGCCGCATGATTGAAATAGATTTGATCGGTCTGCAAATGCGGGAATAGTTTTCTTACTTCTTCAATTTCCAAAATAATCTCCAGATAATTTCTTTAGCTAAATTAAGAAATATAAATGGGTCGTCAAGGACATTCCCCCAAAAAGTAAACCTTGAAGGTCAGACAAAGACCTTCAAGGTTCTAAATAAAATATATTAACAGCAATAAAAAATTATTTCTTCTTACTAATAATTTCTTCAATCTGATCCATAACCTTATTCATCTTAGCAATAGTCAAATCGAATGCTTCGGATGAAAACGGATCAATCCCCGCTTTCTTGATAAGCTCAATCGGGTAATCGGAACTTCCGCCTTTTAAGATATTGTAGAATTTATCAACTGCGGGTTGCCCTTCTTTAACTATCTTCTCAGCAAATGCTGTTGCATAAATTAGTGAAGTAGCATATTGATAAACGTAATAAGTATAATTAACAAAATGAGCAATGAATTCCCACTCGTACGCAACATATGGATCTACTATGCAAGCACCTTCATCATTGCCGTAATAATTTTTTACAATATCATAATAAATCTTACTTATACTTTCGCCTGTAAGCGGCTCGCCGTTTTCTATTTTTTTGTGAAGATCCAATTCAAATTCCGCAAATTGAGTTTGACGGAATATTGTTCCTTTCAGTAAATCTAGATAAGAACCGAGTAAATATAATTTCTCGTCATCTGTTTTAACCTTCTTCACCATATAATTGTTTAACAGAGTTTCATTGATTGTAGAAGCAATTTCCGCAACAAATATTGCGTATTGTGCATTAACAAATGGCTGGCTCTTATTGGAAAAATAACTGTGCATTGTGTGCCCAAGTTCATGAGCAAGTGTAGAAACAGATTCATAATCATCAGTCCAATTCATTAAAATATAAGGATGATAATCATAAGCGGCACCGGATGAGTAAGCACCGCTACGTTTTCCGGTTGTTGCCGCATAATCAATCCATCTTTCATTAAAAGCTTTCTTTACTGTTGAAACGTATTCTTTACCCATTGGTTTGAAAACATCCAGAATAAGATTTTGTCCCTCTTCAACTGTAAACTTGAAATCAACCGATTTAACGAGCGGCGGATATAAATCGTAATAATGAAGTTGATCTACGCCTAACATTTTAGCTTTTAACTTTAAATATCTATGAAGTGTTGGAAGGTTCTTGTGAATTTGAGAAATCAGATTTTCATAAACAGAAATCGGAATTTTATTTGTATTGAGAGCGCTTTCCAGAACAGTATTGTACTTTCTATTTTTTGCAAAGAAATAATCCCCGCGGATTTTTCCTGTTAAATTTGCCCCAAGTGTATTTTGAAATGTCTGATAGTTTTCAAAAAATGCTTTCATAATTTTTTCGCGGTCTTCTCTAACCAGTGTAGTTCTGTATTTCGAATATGTGGATGAGTTAAGTTCAACTTCTTCGTTTGTTGAAAGTTTTATTTTAGCGTTTGGTTTTTCGGCATTATTAAAAATACCATACACATCATTTGGTGTGGAAGTAATTAATCCCGCACTTGCAAGAATCTGTTCTTCGCTTGCATTTAAGGTGTGTTCTCTAAGTCTAAGAATATCATCCACAAAAAACTGAAATTCATTTAATTCTTTTTTCTCATTAAAGAAGTTTTTGATCCTATCCTGCGGTAAGCTTAACAGTTCCGGGCTCAAATAAGAGGAAGATTCCCCAAACTGTGTTCCTAATGTATTGGTTATTTGAGTTAAGGATTGATTCTCACTATTGCGAAGATCTTCATCACTAACTCTGTTCGCATAGTCGGATAATTTGTAAAAGCTTTTGTATGTATCAAAGTAAAGACGGAGTGCATTGTATAAAGTATTAGCGTTTTCTCCAAGTTTGCCTTTAAACTCAGATATTTTTTTTATTTGTGTTTCGATAGCTTGTTTATCTTTTTCCCACTCATCTATATTTTTATATAAAATGGAATTATCCCACTTCAATTTTTCCGGGACATCTTTTCGTTCCAGGTTTTGAGCAAATGTAAATTTACCGGTCATTAATATTGCCAAAATAATTTTTAGAAAATTGTAGAAGTATTTCATTTTCTCTCCTTTGAAATTAATAAATCAATCGGAGAAAAATTATGGAATACTTTTTAAATATCATCGGCAAAAGAATCCAAAAAATTTTTCCCTACAAAATATTCACAAATAAATAACCCCCGTTATAATACGGGGGTTCTAATTTTTTAACAACTTTATTTGATTAAGCCTCTTTTTTAGCTCTCATCGAATCCCAAATTGTGTAGAGACATAATAAGCAGAACATTACAAATGCCAATACTTCTGCAGAACTTGATTCGGACCATTCTTTCATTAACCAATTAGCACCTGTTGAACGAATAATAACACTTACTACACCCATCAAAGCACCGCCGGCTATGAACCCCGATGCAATTAATGTCCCTCTTTCCCTGCGTGAATTGTTTAATCCTTCATCTTTGCTTCTTGTTGAAACAAAATGGGAAATTAAACCACCCACTAATAACGGAGTATTTATTTCTTGAGGAAGATACATTCCTAACGCAAATGCAAGGACGGGAACATTAATCATTGCCAAGATTAATGCAATACAGGCACCAGCAATATATAACATCCACGGAGCGGGTTGATTTGACATCAACGGTTGGATTATAGCCGCCATAGCATTTGCTTGTGGGGCGGGTAATCCCCCGCCGGCAAATCCATAAATCCTATCTAACAAAGCAATTATCCAAACTACAGTTGCTGCAGAAACAATTACACCGACAAATTTCCACCTCTCTTGTTTATACGGTGATGAACCAAGCCAATAACCAATTTTTAAATCAGTTACGAATGAACCGGCTACTGATAATGCCGTGCAAACAACTCCGCCAATAATTAATGCAGATACCATTCCTGCGGGTCCTGAAAGTCCGACAGAAACTAAAATTATTGATGAGAGAACCAAGGTCATCAAAGTCATTCCGGAAACAGGATTATTCCCGGTAATTGCAATTGCATTTGCGGCAACGGTTGTGAATAGGAATGACATTATCATTACTATCAACAAACCAATCAAAGCATAAACCAGAGAACTAACAACACCAAAAAGGAAAAAGATAAAAATTGCAATTGCAGTAACGATTGTTCCGATAACAATTATTTTCATCGGTAAATCTCGTTGTGTGCGTATTGTTGTGCTCTCCATTATTTTGCCGCCAAAAATTTCTTTTACAGCTAAAGAAAATGCAGAACGAATTACTTTTGATGACCGCACAATTCCGATAAATCCTGCCATAGCAATTGCACCAATACCAATATGGCGGACATAATTTTTGAAAATCAATTCTGCAGACATATCTTTTACAAGCAGAGTAACTCCGGATCCGATAGTTACCGTAAGATCATTTCCGAAATAAGAAATTAGCGGGACGAAAACGAAGTACGACAAGAAAGAACCTGCAACAATTATTGTTGAATACTTAAGACCGATTACGTATCCCAAACCGACAACTGCAGCACTAGTATTCAATCTAAATACCATTTTATATTTATCTGCAATCATTTCTCCAACGCCAACAACACGGGAAGTAAAGACTTCCGCCCAAGAACCAAATGTTGCGACAAGAAAATCATAAATACCTCCAATCAAACCGGCAGAAACTAAAACGAGTGCCTGCGCTCCACCTTTTTCACCTGCAACTAGAATTTCTGTTGTTGCTGTTCCTTCCGGGAAAGGAAGTTTGCCGTGCATTTCCGAGACAAAGTATTTTCTGAACGGAACTAAAAATAGAATTCCTAAAAAACCGCCGAAGAGCGATGCAAAAAACATTTGAAAAAATGTCGCTTGCAATCCAAGAATATAAATTCCAGGCAAAGTAAAAATTGCACCTGCTACAACCGCTCCGGAAGAAGAACCGATAGATTGAATAATTACATTTTGTCCCATGCCGTTCTTCTTTGAAAGCATGTTAGTAATTCCAACAGCAAGTATTGCAATTGGAATTGCAGCTTCGAATACTTGCCCCACTTTTAGACCCAGATAAGCTGCTGCGGCAGAAAAGACTATTGCCATTATTAATCCGGTGAAAACCGAATATGGTGTTACCTCTGGAAAATCAATATGAGGCGACATAATTGGTTTGTATTCTTCGCCCGGTTTAAGTTCAGAGTAAGCGTTTGATGGTAATCCGCTTGTTGTTGGGTTTTCGTTTGAACTCATTGTAACTCCTTCGAATATAGATTATTCCCGACCAATTAATAAACTC
>VEPI01000098.1:18031-22113 GCA_012026935.1 Melioribacter sp.
TCTTTATCTTACTCTTAGTTACACGCTATGCGGAATCATATAAACCGCAATCATAATTATTGCTGCAAGCAGAACGGCCAGTTTTGCATTTTTGTTTTTCTTTATAAAATAGAATGCAATTAACCAGGCAATAAAAGCAATCTGGGTTTTGTTATCAGTTACATCTTTACCGAACGGCCATCCGCCCCAGACTTCTCCAAACGCAAATCCATTCATAGCAAAACCAAGAAGAAATCCTCCAATAAAAAGACTTATAACAGTCCAGAACGCGAGTTTATCAATCTTAGGTTCCTTATTAAAAAATTCTAAGCCCGTACGTGTCGAAAGCATCATAGCAAAAAACATTGCGAAGATATGAGGAATTAAAATATAAATTGGAACAGGATCTTTAAATCTAAGAGTAATCATTTTTTCCTTAGGAAGTATGACTGTATTATCATTTTTAGAAAGCTGAATATAATAATCCAGTTTTTCCAAACGTTTTTGAACAGGCAACTCCGCGCTAAGTTTTTTGCCACCGGTCATTGGTGTTGCAGTAAAATCATTCCCGGAATTAAATTTCCTCCAAAATAATATTCCGCTAATTGCTTCATCACCGGTTTCAATTTCAATTTGATAATTCTTAACTGTTTCTTGGCTTCGTTCAAGTTTGTAAGAGATTTCTTTGCCGTCTAGATTCATTTTACCCGAGAGCGGCCATGATGGACCGGTAACACGTTGATAGTATGCTGATATTAATGTTATCACTATTGCAAGAATCCAAAATAGATTTGTTTTTTTCATAAGTTATTTCCAAAGTTTTTTAGGAAAGTTGAATGCAACTTAGGAAATGTTGCTCTATTGGACAATTGAATTTTAATCCAAGAGTTTACATCTACTTTTAAATATCAGTTTACGTATAAACAAAGAACTTAGAGAATTACACCAAACTTTGTTATTTTTACTCATAAATGAACCGAGGGAAAATTGAACAAGGAAAAATTTATCACTGATTCTCTGAATGAGAGTTCCGACATTAAGCTAAAGATCGAAAGTACATGCAAAGCTGAAATTCTTCTTGCTGTACAAACGCTTTCGCAAGCATACAAGAACAAGAAAAAATTATTGTTATGCGGCAACGGCGGTAGCGCTGCCGACTGCCAGCATATTGCTACTGAGTTAATGATTAGATTAAATCATAAGATTAACCGCCCTGCGTTAGCGGCTATTGCCCTAACAACAGATACATCAAATCTTACCGCAGGTGGAAATGATATCGGCTTTGAGAATGTTTTTGCCCGTAATGTAGAAGGATTAGGAAACGAAGGCGATGTTCTGCTTGCGATTTCAACAAGCGGAAATTCCGTCAACATTATAAAAGCAGTTGAAAAAGCTCACCAGAAAAAAATGTTCGTGATTGGTTTTCTCGGTGGTGCCGGTGGAAAATTAAAAAGTCTAGTTGATCTGCCAATTGTTATTCCGTCCACAAATATTCAAAGAATTCAGGAAGGACATATTACAGTCGCTCATATTGTTTGTGAGTTAGTTGAGTTGGAATTATACGGATAACTTATTAGAGTAGCTGAATTGATTTAGATTATTTTTTATCATTTCTCTTCAAGAAAAACACTTCAATTTTTTTTATCTTTCCAACGCTTAATAAAAGTTAAAGGGTAAAACAATGACAGCTAATTTTGATATGATTCAAAAAATTTATGCGGGTTTTAAGGATAAAGTTGAGAACGCACGACGAGTGGTTGGACGGCCATTGACCTATGCGGAAAAAATACTTTATGCACATCTTTGGGACTCGGCAACGCGCGAACTAAAACGCGGAAAGGAATTTGCTGATTTCGGTCCTGACCGTGTTGCGATGCAAGATGCAACTGCTCAGATGGCTCTTCTTCAATTTATGCATGCCGGAAGAAAATCTACTGCGGTTCCTGCAACAGCTCATTGCGATCATTTAATTGTAGCGCAAACCGGATCTAAAGAAGATCTTGACCGAGCAATTGATGAGAACAAAGAAGTTTATGATTTCATTGAAAGCATTTCCAGAAAATATGGTGTAGGATTTTGGAAACCGGGCGCCGGAATTATTCATCAAGTAATCTTAGAAAATTATGCTTTCCCGGGCGGAATGATGATTGGTTCTGATTCACATACACCAAATGCAGGCGGACTTGGAATGATTGCTATTGGTGTTGGCGGTGCTGATGTTGTTGATGTTATGGCAGGAATGCCGTGGGAATTAAAATGGCCAAAGTTAATTGGTGTTAAACTTACCGGAAGACTTTCGGGTTGGACTTCACCTAAAGATGTAATTCTAAAAGTTGCCGGAATACTTACTGTTAAGGGCGGAACAGGTGCGATCATAGAATATTTTGGCGAAGGTGCCGATTCAATTTCATGCACAGGAAAAGCAACAATTTGCAATATGGGTGCAGAAGTTGGTGCAACTACATCTCTTTTTGCTTACGATGAAAAAATGGCAGCATACTTACGTAAGACAGATCGCAGAGATGTTGCCGGTCTTTCAAAATATCTTGCTGATGACTTAAAAGCTGATGATGAAGTTTATGAAAATCCGGAAAAATATTTCGATCAAGTAATTGAAATCAATTTGAGTGAATTAGAAATGCACATCAACGGTCCATTCACTCCAGATCTTGCATGGCCGGTATCAAAAATGAAAGATGCCGTAAAACAAAATAATTATCCTGATAAAATCAGTGTTGCTCTTATTGGCAGTTGTACAAATTCAAGCTACGAGGATATTGACCGCTCTGCAAATATTGCACGACAAGCTTTAGCAAAAGGATTGAAAGCTAAAGTACAATTCACAATTACACCCGGATCGGAACAAGTACGCGCAACAATTCAACGGGACGGACAGCTTCAATCATTGACCGAGTTTGGCGGAATGGTTCTAGCAAATGCTTGCGGACCATGTATTGGAATGTGGAAAAGATTGGATACAAAAACTGGTGAGCGAAACACTATTGTTACTTCGTTCAACAGAAATTTTGCTAAGAGAAATGATAACAATCCGGAAACTCTTGCATTTGTCGCAAGTCCGGAATTAGTAACTGCATTAGCCATCTCCGGAAGTCTTTCATTCAATCCGGCAACTGATTATTTGGTTAACGGGCAAGGCGAGCAAGTAAAACTCGATCCTCCGTTCGGTGATGAACTTCCTTCACACGGTTTTGAAAAAGATACGGAAGGATTCATCGCTCCTTCAGAAGATGGATTTAAAACAAAAGTTATAATTAATCCGAAAAGTGAACGCCTGCAATTTATGGAACCGTTCAAACCATGGGACAAAAAAGATTTCGTTGATCTTCCCTTATTGTTAAAAGTAAAAGGCAAATGTACTACGGATCATATTTCACCGGCGGGTGCTTGGTTACGCTTCCGCGGCCATCTTGATAACATTTCAAAAAATATGTTCATTGGTGCAATCAATGCTTTTACAAATAAGCCGGGAGAAGCAAAAAATCAATTCACCGAAGAATATAAACAAGTGCATGAAGTTGCACGTGACTACAAAGCAAATGGTAATGGTTGGATAGTTGTCGGTGACGAAAATTACGGTGAAGGATCTTCGCGCGAACATGCTGCAATGGAACCAAGATTTCTCGGCGGAAAGGCAATCATAACAAAAAGTTTTGCGCGTATTCACGAAACCAACTTGAAGAAACAAGGAATGCTTCCGCTAACATTTGCCAATCCAAGTGATTACGATAAAATTCAAGAGGATGATAAACTAAGTTTAGTTGGATTAAATGAATTCGCTCCAGAGAAACAGTTGAAATTAATTGTTAAACATTCAGATGGCTCTTCTGATGAGATAATGCTCAATCATTCATTCAATACCGGACAGATAGAATGGTTCAAAGCAGGCGGTGCCTTAAATTTAATTGCTAAGAGCTTTCAGCGGTCAGCTGTCGGTAAGAAAAAAGTTATAAGCAAAAAGAAAAAACTCGTTCCTAAAAAGAAATCCTCAAAAAAAACAGTCAAAGCAAAAAAAGTGAAAGGTCAAAAGACAAAGGTGAAAAGTAAAAGTACTAAGAAGACAAAACCGGTTGTAAAGAAAAAAG
>VEPI01000014.1 GCA_012026935.1 Melioribacter sp.
TAATGTGTTCATCTGTAAGTTTTTGGGTTTCCTTCTCTGCTTCTTTTAATTCATCTTCAGTCATCTTTTTTTCTTTTTCTATTTTCTTAAGATGATCATTTGCATCACGGCGTACATTTCTTAATGCAACTTTTGTTTCTTCTCCAAATTTCTTAACTAATTTTACTAGTTCTTTCCTTCGATCTTCCGTTAAAAGAGGAATAGGAATTTTAAGATTTGTACCATCGCTTATAGGATTTAATCCAAGATCAGATGCAAGAATGGCTTTATCAATTGCCTGCACCATAGATTTATCCCACGGAGTAATTGAAATTGTGTGGGCATCGAGCACGGAAACATTTCCGACTTGATTAAGCGGGCTCATTGTTCCATAATAATCTACTTTTATTCCGTCGAGTAATGCAGTTGTAGCTTTACCTGTTCTAATTTTTGATATCTCTACTCTAAACGCCTCAACACTTTTATCCATTCGATGACGGGCATCTTTTATTTGTGGATGGTTTAACATAAGACCTCACAAATTTTAGTTCTTAATAGGTTGTGCCAAATTTCTAACGGATGTTCCAACATTCTCTCCAGTAACAACTTTAAGAAGATTACCGGGTTTATCCATGTTAAAAATTATTATCGGTAAATTATTTTCTTTACATAAACTGATTGCAGTCAAATCCATAACACGAAGATTTTTTTGCAATACATCAATGTAAGAGATTTCTTCAAAGCGAAACGCTTCCGGATTTTTTTCAGGATCAGAATCAAATACACCGTCTACACGTGTTCCTTTAAATATTGCATCGGCTTCAATTTCAACAGCTCTTAATGAAGCTGCTGTGTCCGTACTGAAATATGGATGGCCTGTTCCTGCACCAAAAATTACCACTCTTCCCTTTTCAAGATGTCTTATAGCTCTCCGGCGGATATATGGTTCAGCAATAGCCGACATATTAATTGCAGTCATTAGACGTGTGTACATTCCTTTATTCTCACACGCATTTTGTAAGGCAAGAGAATTTATCATCGTTGCAAGCATCCCCATCTGATCACCGGTAACACGGTCTATTGCTTGACCGTTAGCATTTAATCCGCGATAAATATTTCCGCCGCCAATTACAATCCCAACTTGAACACCAAGCGAATGAACACTTTTTATTTCATCGGAAAAGAAATCTAAAATTTTTGGTTCAATTCCAAATTCATTTTCGCCTGCAAGCGACTCACCGCTAAGTTTTAGTAATATTCTTTTATATTTCAATTTATTATTCATTATTGGTTTCCAATATAAAAAAAAAGGTCTTATTTATAAATAAGACCTTTTTTGAATTACTTCTTCTCATCGCTGAGGTGAAATCTTCTGAATTTAATCAGTTTCACTTGTGCCGAGTTTGTTTTATTAAACTCTTCAATTAATGCACTGATTTTTTTCGTATTATCTTTTACGAATGCTTGTTCGAAGAGACAGTTCTCTTCGTAGAATTTATTTAGTTTACCAAGAGCAATTTTTTCAAGAATCTGTTCGGGTTTACCTTCTTTACGCGCAAGCTCTTTATAAATCTCAACTTCTTTTTCAATTAAAGATTTATCAACTTCATCACGGTATATTGATAACGGGCGCATTGCAGCAACTTGCATTGCTATATCTTTTAGAACAGGTTCAAATACATCAGTCTTATCAGAAGGAACATTCTCAGCTTCAATAAGAACACCAAGTTTTGAACCAGCGTGAACATAATCTACAATTTCACCATTAGTGGTGTTATCAATTGCAAAACGTGATATTTCAATTTTCTCCCCAATCTTTCCGATGATCGCATTTAATTCATCAACAACTTTTTTCCCATCTTTTGTAATTTCCAAAAGAGATGATACATTAGCGGGTTTATTGTTAGTAACAATATCCATAACAAAGTTTGTAAAATTTACAAAGTCATCACTCTTAGCAACGAAATCCGTTTCGCAGTTTACTTCTAAAATTGCGCCGGTTTTTCCATTATTGAAAATACGTGTTAAAACTATTCCTTCATTTGCAGTTCTTTCAGCACGCTTTGCGGCAACGGAAGCACCCTTTTTTCTTAATAGTTCAACTGCTTTTTCAAAATCACCGTTAGCTTCTTCAAGAGCTTTTTTGCAATCCATCATTCCCGCGCCGGTTTTTTCTCTTAATTCTTTTACCTGATTTGCAGTAACAGCCATAATTTATTTACCTCAATAATTTTCTAAAATCTTTATTAACATTAATACAGTTAACAGTATATATTATTCTGCTTTAGTTTCGTTATTATCTTCTTTTTTCTCAACAGGTTTTGCTTCCGGTTTATCTTCTTTCTTGGCAATAGTTCTATCATCTCTTCTTTGAGCCGGTCTATTCTGTCTGTTGTCTCTTCTATCTCTTTGTTGAGGTTTCTTATCGCCTTTTTCATCAATTCTTACTCTTCTTACCTTACCTTTTGCGTCTTTCTTTTCTACTTCTTGTTCTTCTTTATTTTCTTTTTGACTTTCTCTTTCAGCGGCTTCATGTGCTCTTAATTCTTTTGATTTAGCATTTCCTTCAATAACAGCATCTGCAATTACTCTTGTTATCACTTCTACAGCACGGGATGCATCATCGTTAGCAGGAATTATGTAATCAATAGGTGCAGGATCGCAGTTTGTATCTACAATTGCAAAGAGAGGAATATTCAACCGCAAAGCTTCATTAACAGCAATAGATTCTTTTTTAATATCAACTATGAATAAAGCTCCAGGCATTTTAGCAAGTGTTTCAACTCCGTCAAGAACTTTTCTTAATTTATCTTTTTCTCTTGTAAGAACGAGACGTTCCTTTTTTGTGATCTTTTCAAAAGTACCGTCGCTTTCCATCTTTTCGATATTTTGCAATCGTTTAATACTTTTACGAATTGTCTGAAAGTTTGTCAACATTCCGCCAAGCCATCTTTCACTTACCCAGTTGCTGTCCGAACGTTTAGCTTCCGCTGCAATTGTTCCTTTAGCTTGTTTTTTTGTGCCTACAAAAAGAACTCGTTTACCCTGGGATACAATTTCGGTCATAGCTTGAGCAGCTACTTCTAAAGCTTCTTGTGTTTTTTTCAAATCAATAATATGAATACCATTCTTTTCCATAAAAATGTATGGTTTCATTTTAGGATTCCAGCGACGTGTTAAGTGGCCGAAGTGTGCGCCTGATTCGATGAGTTCTGTGAGTTGTACTCTAGACATGATTTCTCCTGTTTTTCTTCTACCCTCTTCATCTTTGCCTTCCATCTCTTTTTAACGTGAGACACAGGGGGCAAATCCGAGAGTATGAATAATGTTAATTAAATAATTATCTCTTAGAGAATTGGAATCTCTTACGTGCTTTCTTTTGACCGTACTTTTTACGTTCAACCATTCTCGGATCTCTTTTCAAAAGACCTTCGGATTTTAACGGAACTCTAAAATCTCCGTTAATCTCTTCCAACGCTCTTGAAATACCAAGACGAATGGCATCTGACTGGCCGGATATTCCACCGCCGTTCACATTTGCAAAGACATCATATTTACCAAGTGTTTCAGTTGCAACAAAAGGAAGCATTAAATTATCTCTATGATCTTTAAGCGAAAAAAACTTTTCAAATTCTTTGTCATTAACGGTAACTTTGCCTGAACCACTTCTTAAATAAACTCTGGCAACAGCATTTTTTCTTCTTCCAACAAAAATTTTATCTGTCATCAAATCTCTCCATTAAAAACTTAATACTTCAGGTTTTTGTGCGCTATGCGGATGAGCCTCACCGGCATACACTTTTAACTTCTTAATTAATTTTCTACCGAGTTTTGTTTTGGGAAGCATACCTTTGACTGCATTTTCAAAAGCAAATTCCGGTTTTTTTTCAATCACTTCCGAAAAACTTCTAACTCTTGAACCGCCAGGATACATAGAGTGGGAAAAATAAGTTTTTAGAGTTTCTCTTTTACCTGTCATTCTAATCTTATCTGCGTTAATAACTACTACAAAATCACCTGCATCCATATTAGGTGTAAATACCGGTTTATTTTTGCCGCGAATTACTCTAGCTACTTTAGCAGCTAAACGCCCTAAAATTTGATCTTTGGCATCAACCAAATACCATTTCTGATTTGCGTCTTCCGGCTTGATAAATCTTGTAATTCTTTCCTGCTTCAAAACTACCTCCAAAAGCAAAATTCTATTTTTCAAAGGGTGTAAATATATTTCTATGGGGTTAGAATGTCAAGAAATGC
>VEPI01000054.1 GCA_012026935.1 Melioribacter sp.
ATTTTCTTTCTGATGTAGAACTTTTCTACACTTCTCATTCAATAATTGATGATGTTATTTTGATTGACGGAGAAGAAGCACACCATATTACACACGTAATGCGCCACTTTAAGGATGATACTATTCATATAACCGACGGCAGCGGTTCAATATATAAATCGGTTATTTCGGAAATCGGTAAAAGAAATGTTTTAGCTAAAGTAATTGAAAAAATCCAGTATGAAAATAAATTCAGTAACATAACTTTCTGTATTCCAAGATTAAGAAATACAGACCGTTTGGAATTTGCTTTGGAAAAATGTGTTGAGTTAGGGATTACAAATTTTATTGTGTTCGATTCCACACGAACAGTTGCAAAAGGCGAGAAGATTGAACGCTGGCAAAAAATTATACTTTCTGCAATGAAACAATCACTCCGCGCTTGGCTGCCGAAAATATCTTATGCAAAAAATATTGCAGAAATTTTCAAACAAGATGGAACAAAAATTCTTTTCGACCAAAACACTTCACAGACTTTTCAATCAATTCTCAATTCTCAATTTTCAATTAGCAATTACTTTTTCATATTCGGTCCTGAAGGAGGATTTACGGAAGAAGAATTGAGAATGGCAAATTGCGAATTGAGAATTAAATTGACTGATAACCGTTTGAGAAGTGAGACGGCGATTATAACTGCGGCATCTATACTTACAACAACTCTATAGTTTTTTTGATCAACCTTTCGAAATCTTTTTTAACCATCTCCGCAGTTTCCATAACTTCTTGATGAGTTAATTTATTTGGTGATAAACCCGCTGCAAAATTTGTAATGCAAGAAACAGAGGCAACTTTTAAGCCGACTGAAGCAGAATAATACGCTTCGTGAACAGTTGACATCCCAACCGCGTCTCCTCCAAATTTTTGGATCATTTTTATTTCTGCCGCGGTTTCATAGCTCGGTCCCTTGGTTAGCCAATAAACACCTTGGCGCAAAGATATTTTTTCTTCCAGAGCAGCATTTATAATTTTATTATTCATTTCGGAAGAGGGGAAATCCAAAAAAGAATTTTTCTGTTCGATATTTGCTAAACCGATTAGTCCGGTCAATTCGGATTTAATGTTAACACCATTAAAAGAAATTGCCAGCATAAGATCGCCGGGCTTAAAATTAGGATTAACTCCTCCGGCTGCATTTGTTAAAATAATTTTCTTACAATTTAATTTTGAAGCGATATGAACGGGCAAAGCACACTGGGACAAACTATATCCCTCATAAAAATGAATTCTGCCCTGAACAATTAATAATTTCTTACCGCCGTAATTAGAAAAATGAAGATAACCTTGATGACCTTGAACCGTTGACTTAGGATAATTAGGAATAGAGGTTGTAGATATTGATTTAACTGTTTCGACTTTGTCGGCAAAATCTCCGAGTCCGCTTCCGAGGACAATACACATTTCCGGTTCAAACGGAATTTGTTTTGCAACAGCTTCAACTGTCTCTCTATATTTAGCATTCATGTTTATCATTGGACAAGAATTCCCGCAAGTGTTGCTGTCATTAATGTAGCAAGCGTTCCGCCTAATACTGCTTTTAATCCTAATGCGGCAATATCTTTTTTTCTTGACGGCGCCAGGGGACTTATGCCGCCGATCTGAATTGCTATTGAAGAGAAGTTCGCAAATCCGCATAAAGCATAAGTTGCCATCATCATTCCTTTTGCACTCATTCCGCCGGCTTTTATTATTGTTGTAAGATCTAAGTATGCAACAAATTCATTTAGTACAACTTTTGTCCCGATTAAACTCCCAAAATGAAATGCATCATTCCATGGAACGCCAATTCCAACTGCAAGATATCTTAATATTATTCCAAAAATTAATTGCATAGAAAGCGGCTGTCCGAACTGTGCTCTTAAATAGTTATTTATTCCGATAACATCGCCCAGACTTGTAAAAATATAATTGAACATAGCAATCAAAGCGATGAAGGCGAGCAGCATACCTGCAACATTCAAAGCTAAATGCAATCCGTCACCAGCACCTGTGGCGGCAGCTTCAATAACGTTTGATGCATTCTTTTCTACTTTTAATTTTACAGTTCCGCGTGTAACCGGTTCTTCAGTTTCAGGATAAAGAATTTTTGCAATTACAAGAGAAGCAGGAGCCGCCATGCAGCTTGCGGCAAGTAATTGAATGGCAAACTTAACTTGAGCATCCTGAATTGAAATTTTGTAAACTTCCGCAAAAGTCTGCCCAAGCATTTGAATGTAACTCGCCATTACTCCGCCGGCTATCGTTGCCATTCCGCCTATCATAATCGTAAGGATTTCTGAGTTTGTCATTTTTTCAATGTATGGTCTGATCAAAAGTGGAGCTTCGGTTTGTCCGACAAAAATATTTGCAGTGTTGGATAAAGATTCAGCGCCGCTTGTTCCCAATAACTTTGCCATTACCCAAGCCATCCCTTTTACAACCAGTTGGAGAATTCCAAGGTAGTACAGTAATGAAGTAAGAGCGGATACAAAAATTATTGTCGGTAATACTTGAAAAGCAAAATAGAAACCTAAACTATCCGGACCGTTATTGATTGCTAACTTACCAAAAACAAATTCAGCTCCCTTCATAGTGAAGCCGAGTAAACTTACAATCGCAGTTCCCAACCAATTGATCGCATCTTTGGGCCAGCCAAGAGGGAAGAACCAGCTTCGCAGTGTTTCGCTGTGAATAATAAAAATTGCGAAGAGAACTTGAATTGCAACTCCGGTAGCAACAAGTTTCCAATTAATTCTTTTTTTATTGTTAGAGAAGAGAAATGCAATTCCAAGTATTAGTATTATTCCGCCGATGCCTCTTAAAAGAGAAATAAAAAATTCCATTTAAGTCCTCAGATTTATTCGGGAATGTAATGACATTTTCTGCATCGAGCTTCATAACTATCCGAGGCACCGACGAGAACTCTTTCCGTTGAAACTATTTTACGTTGTGTTTTATCGGCGGGATTTCCGCACACGACACAAATTGCTAAAGTCTTTGTTATGTATTCTGCAACAGCAAGTAATTGCGGCATAGGTTCAAAAGGTATTCCGCGATAGTCCTGATCGAGTCCGGCAATTATAATGCGTTTACCTTGATTTGCCAAAGTGTTGCATACTTCTACAAGTTCGTTATTAAAAAATTGAGCTTCATCAATTCCAATTACCTGTGCATCCTCGGAAAAAAGCAAAATTTCTTGAGGACTGTCAACTAATATTGAAGGAAGAGATTGTTCGCTGTGAGATACTATATCGTTGGATGAATATCTGTTATCAATTTTTGGTTTGAAAATTTTTGTATTAAGCCGTGCAATTTTTGCTCTTCGTAATCTTCTGATCAATTCTTCTGTTTTTCCGCTGAACATACATCCGGCTATTACTTCAATCCAGCCGGTATTTTTTGGAGTTGAATGCGGTGTAAATTCTATCATTACGTTAAAAACTCCTTGTTAAATGAATAGGGAAGCAGTTCATTAAGAGTAGTTTGTTTGTATTCACCATTTTGATTGATCATATATACATGAAGATTTTTTCCGCAAAGTTCCATCAAAACTTGTCTGCATGCGCCGCAAGGAGAAATATAATCTTCCGAATCACCGGCAATCGCAATTGCTTCAAATTCTCTTTCACCTTCAATGATTGCGCTGAATGCTGCGGTTCTCTCAGCACAGATAGTTAAACCGTAAGATGAGTTTTCGATATTGGCACCAAGAAATATTTTGCCGCTTCTTGAAATTAATGCGGCACCAACGTGAAAATTTGAGTAAGTAGGTAACGCTTTATCTTTTGCTTCTATTGCTTTCCGGACTAATTCTTTTGCGTCAAACATTTTTGTCTTTCTATTTTCTTTATTGCAAGATAATTGATAGAAAATTGAAATGAAACAATTTGTATTTGTCATTCTGAAGAAGCGACTGAAGAATCTAAGTAAAGGGACTCTTCGCTTTGCTCAGAGTTATGTAAGATTATTCTTCCAAAAGCCATTGATCAGCAGTATCTTCATTTATTCCTTCAATAAATCGTGAAGGTTTGGCAAATGTAATTCCTTTGGCTCTATCGAAAATGTGCATGGGATAACATACATATAAATTTTGTTTCGCGCGTGTTGAAGCAACGTACATCAAGCGTCTTTCTTCTTCGAGTGTTTCTATTTTTTCAAATGATTGAGAAGACGGGAAAAAACCATCAAGCGCATGTATGATAAAAACCGAATGCCATTCTAATCCTTTGGCCGAATGAATCGTTGAGAGTGTAAGAAATTCTGTTTCTTTATCCGTCGCTTCAACTTCTGCTACGCTATCTTGCGGCGGATCTAATGCCATATCTGCAAGCAAGCTGTTTAGACTTTTATAATTTTGTGAAATGTTCATAAAAATATCTAAATCTTTTTTCCGTTTATTGAAGTCATCATACTTTTCCATAAAGAGCGGCTCGTAATATTTATAAACCAGCTCTGCTTTATCAGCCGGCAATTGATTCTTAGTTGATATATCATAAATCAATTTGAAGAGATTAAAAATCTTATCGTTATATTTTTTTGAAACAGATTTTTCCGGTTCGGATTTCAGCGATATTTGAGCAGATGATATTTCATCCATTATCTGCTGTGCTTTTTTCGGTCCTATACCTTCATGCAAAAGTAAAACACGGTACCAGCTTACAAAATCATTTGGATTAACGGCAATTCTAAGAAACGCCAGCATATCTTTAACGTGTGCGGTTTCTATAAATTTCATTCCGCCAAATTTTATATAAGGTACATTTGCTTTGTTCAATTCAATTTCAAGATCGAATGAGTGATATGATGAACGGAAAAGAATTGCAATATCATTTAGGGGAACACCTTCTTCGCGGAGTTCCAGAACTCTTTCAACTATAAAACGCGATTGCATGTTTTCATTTGCTGAAGAAACAATGCCTGGTAATTCTCCGCCAATTTTTCGTGTGAAAAGATGTTTCGGATATTTTTCAATTGCGTGTTCAATAATGTGGTTGGAAAAATTTAATATTTCTTGAGTACTTCGGTAATTTTCTTCCAGCGTAATAAGTTTTGCATTTTTGAACAGTTTTGGGAATTCCATAATGTTTCTAAAATTGGCACCCCGGAAAGAATAGATTGACTGCGAATCATCCCCAACAACCATGATGTTGTGATTTAATTGAGTAAGTCCTTGAATCAGTTCCGCTTGAATTTTATTTGTATCCTGGTATTCATCAACCATTACAAATTTAATATTTGAGAGAAGAGATTTAGCCGCAGGGCCAAGCTCAAATAAAAAATTACGCAGATAGATCAGTAAGTCGTCATAATCGAGAAGAGTATTTTTCTTTTTATAAGCTTGATAGATTTTTTGAATATCTAAGAACTTATCAAGATAACCTGCAAAGTGCGGATATTCTTCATCGAGAATATCTTCAATTGTTCTTTCTGTATTTGCACTTAAACTAAGTACCTTAAAGATTGTAACCTTATTGGGAAATCTCTTTTTGTGTTGAGAGAGATTTAACTGCCCGCGAATTAAATTAATAACGTCTTCACTGTCACTTTGATCCAGAATTGTAAAACCGTTATCAAGTCCAACAGCTTTTGCATACTTACGGAGTGTAAGATTAGCAAATGAATGAAATGTTCCGCCGTTAATTTTCGAGCACCGGTTATCCAAAAGAATGGCAGCTCTATCAAGCATTTCTTTTGCGGCTTTACGCGTAAATGTAAGAAGTAGAATTGATGCCGGATCGTAACCTAATTCAGTTAATCGTGCAACACGATAAACGAGTGTTCTCGTTTTTCCGCTACCTGCACCGGCAATAACTAAATAAGCACCGTCAACAGCACTTACAGCTTCGAACTGTGCGGCATTAAGCTGTTCACGGTAGTTAATATGAAATTTAGATTCATCAATTATTGAAGTGCGGGCCGGGATTTCTCCAACTCTCTTAAGAACATATTTCTTGGTCATTATCTGCGGAGTACTTTTGGCTTATTAATTATTTCAGAGATCAAATATAATTCTCGCAACGATTCCGGGTTTCTTATTTTTTGTTTTAGTTCGATTGTCCTTCGGTTAAGACTTAATCCTATTTCATAAGCTACATGTGTTTCATCGGTAATAGTTGTATTCTGTTGAAATTCAAGAGGGGGAAGATTATCGTAATTCACGTCTTGGATATTTTTCTTTTCAAGTTCGGGTTGATTTTCAATGTCGGGAAGATCGGTTTCTAAATCGCTTGGATAATTTGATTGTGGTAATTTTTCATATTCATCACCCGACTTTGGAATTTTGAAACCGAAAAGATCCTGAAGAATATCGGTTGATGAAGAATATTGAGGTTTGGGAGAAGTTTTAGTTTCAGCTTCTCCCGTTTCATTCCTCGGAGAATTATTCTGCGGCCGTTGCGGTTTCTTTTTGCCAAATATCGAATTAAAAACTGTATAAATGACAAAAATAAAAATCAGTAATTGAAATATATTATCCATTTGTGTCTTTGTTCTTTTTGTCTTCCGGTTTGGCAATTGCATTTCTCATTTCGGTATCGGATTGGATATTTCTAAGATTGTAATAATCCATCACACCAAGATTTCCTTTATGAAATGCATCGGCTATTGCTCGTGGAATTTCGGCTTCAGCTTCAACAACTTTTGCTCGCATACGTGCAACTTCGGCGCTCATTTCCTGTTCTAAAGCAACTGCTGCAGCGCGTCTTTCTTCCGCTTTTGCACGTGCAACTTTTAGATCTGCTTCCGCTTGATTAGTTTGTAAAATAGCTCCGATGTTTGAGCCAACATCAACATCAGCAATATCAATAGAAAGAATTTCGTAAGCAGTTCCGGCATCTAATCCTTTTGCTAAAACTACTTTGGAAATTTTATCGGGATTTTCCAAAACTTCTTTGTGAGAATTACTTGAACCGATTGTAGATACAATTCCTTCTCCAACACGTGCAAGAATTGTGGCTTCGCCTGCGCCACCGACTAATCTTTCAAGATTGGTGCGAACGGTTACTCTTGCCATTGCTTTTAATTGAATACCATCTTTTGCAACACCGGAAACGAGCGGGGTTTCAATTACTTTTGGATTGACAGACATTTTCACGGCTTCTAAAACATCACGTCCGGCTAGATCAATTGCGGCAGCTTTAGCAAATTCCAAATCTAAATTTGCTTTGTTTGCTGAGATCAATGCATTTACAACCTTGGTTACATTACCGCCGGCAAGAAAGTGAGCTTCCAAAAGTGAAGTGTTTAATTGTATTCCGGCTTTTGTTGCGGCAATTAAATTACGCACAATAACTTGAGGTGAAACTTTTCGCAAACGCATTCCAATTAGATCTTTAAAGATTTTTAGTTTTACTCCGGAAAAGTATGCAGTGATAAATAATCCGATCGGCACGAAATATAAAATCATAATAAGTACAAAGAAGGCAACAATAATCACCAATATTGATACACCTGTTAAAGCTTCCATTTTATCTCCTTAATGTTCTTTCATTAACTGAATGCAAAATATCAATTCATTAAGACTATTACAACGAATGAATGTCCGTCTTATCCGATTTGCTCATCAATTTTATTACAGATTTTTTTCATAATTGAAGTATTTGCTAAATTATCGTTAGCGTTATCTGAGGTAAATATTTCATTGAGTGGGTGAATTGATTCGACAATTGTGAACTTAATTGGTTTAAGATCTTTGTAATTCAAAATTTTAATTGTCTTTCCAGATTTTTTTACAGTTTTAGCTTTTGAAGTATCGGATTTAGAACAAAAAGCCATGATCTTGTTTGCGTCTAGATTTAAAATTACTTCAACCAAAACATTTTTGTAAATAAATTTCATAATCCCTCCTAATTTCTTAAAAATGATCTAATCAACCCGTGAATAATATAAGTAAAACTGGAATATCCAACCTTATACGCAAATAAACTATAACTCTATGTTCCTTGATATGAGGACAATCAATCTATATATTTAAGAAACGATTTTGACAATTTTACTGTTTAGATAATAGAATAATAAAGGAATAACGATGGATGGCAATTTTTCAGAACGTGTGCAGGAAGTAATTAGACTTAGCCGGGAAGAAGCTTTAAGGTTGGGGCATGATTATATAGGTACGGAACACTTACTTCTCGGAATCATCCGTGAAGGCCAGGGTGTTGCTGTTAAAATTTTGCGAAATCTTGATGTAGATCTGGTAAAATTAAAAAAAGCTATTGAAGATACTGTTAGAACTTCAGGAGGGACTTTAACAATTGGCAATATTCCGTTAACCAAACAAGCCGAGAAAGTTCTAAAGATTACGCAGATAGAATCAAAAATTTATAAATCAGATGTTATCGGAACAGAACATATTCTTCTTTCACTTTTAAGAGATGAAGATAATATAGCCACACAAATTCTGCATCAGTTTAATGTTACATATGATAATTCCCGTGCCGAACTAAACAATATTCTTACCAGTAAAGATCCGGCTAAGGCGGCATCTCAGCAAGCTTTTACCGCAACCTCGAAAAAGGCAGAAAAAACTAAAACTCCTGTTCTTGATAATTTTGGCCGTGATCTGACAAAACTTGGTATTGAAGATAAACTAGATCCGGTTATTGGCCGCGAGAAAGAAATTGAAAGGGTAGCACAAGTACTTAGCCGTAGAAAGAAAAATAATCCTGTACTGATTGGTGAGCCCGGTGTTGGTAAAACAGCGATCGCCGAAGGTTTAGCATTAAGAATAATCCAAAAGAAAGTTCCGAGAATACTTCAGGAAAAGCGTGTTGTTACTTTAGATCTCGCCGGATTAGTTGCAGGCACAAAGTACCGCGGACAGTTTGAAGAAAGAATGAAAGCATTAATGAATGAACTTGAAAAAGCTGATGATGTAATTTTATTTATTGATGAACTACATACTATAGTCGGTGCAGGAGGAGCTTCCGGTTCTCTTGATGCTTCAAATATGTTTAAACCGGCATTAGCAAGAGGGGATATTCAATGTATTGGAGCTACTACATTAGACGAGTACCGAAAATATATTGAAACAGACGGTGCATTAGACCGTAGATTCCAAAAAGTTATGATTGATCCGCCATCGGTAGATGAAACAATTCAGATACTTGAGAATATAAAATTCAAATATGAAGAACATCATCATGTACAATATTCTAGTGAGGCTATTCATTCTGCAGTTAAACTAAGTGAAAGATATATCACAGATCGTCATTTACCCGATAAAGCCATTGATGTTTTGGATGAAGCCGGTTCAAGAGTTCATATGGGCAACTTCACAGTCTCTGAAGAAATTCTAAAACTTGAAGAAGAAGTTGAAAAAATAAAACATCAAAAGATTCAAGTTGTTAAACAGCAAGATTATGAAGAAGCGGCTCGTTTAAGAGATAAAGAAAGAACTTTGCAATCAGATCTTGAAATCGCTAAACGTGAATGGGACACTAAAACAAAAGATATAATTTATGATGTTAGTGAAGATGATATAGCAACTGTAGTTTCCATGATGACCGGCATTCCGGTGACACGTGTTGTACAAGCTGAATCTGAAAAATTAATGAAAATGGAAACTGCTTTAAAAGGTAGAATTGTAGGGCAGGATGATGCAGTTTTAAAATTAACAAAAGCGATTAGAAGAACCAGAGCCGGTTTGAAACGACCGTCTAAACCAATTGGAACATTTATCTTTTTAGGACCAACTGGAGTAGGGAAGACTGAATTAGCAAAAGAATTGGCTAGGTACTTATTCGATTCTGAAGATGCTCTTATTAGAATTGATATGAGTGAGTATATGGAAAAATTTGCCGTCTCCCGTCTTGTTGGAGCTCCTCCAGGATATGTTGGTTACGAAGAGGGCGGACAACTTACCGAACGTGTTAGAAGAAAGCCATATTCAGTTGTTCTTTTTGATGAAATAGAAAAAGCTCATCCGGATGTATTTAATATTCTTTTACAAGTTCTCGATGATGGCGTTTTAACAGATAGTCTTGGTCGTAAAGTTGATTTTAAGAATACGATCATTATCATGACTTCAAATATTGGTACAAAAGAAATAAAATCTACCGGAGGTTACGGATTTAGCGGTGAATCGGAAGCAGATCAGTATTCTTACCTAAAGAATACTGTTGAAGATGCTATGAAGAAACTCTTTAATCCGGAATTTGTAAATAGGATAGATGAAACAATTGTATTTAGGAATTTGGATAAAGAGGACATTAAGAAAATCATCAGTATAGAGATGAAAGATCTCATAAAGAACATCAGTGATAATAAAATGACTATTGAACTTCACAAATCTGCCACTGATTTCTTAGCAGACAAGGGATTTGATCAAAAATTCGGAGCAAGACCTCTAAAGCGTGCAATTCAAAAATATGTTGAAGACCCATTAGCGGAAGAATTATTGCTTTCTCATTTTAAGGAAGGGGATAAAATCTTAATCAAACATAGAAAGAGTACTGAAGAGCTTTATTTTGTAGCTGATAAAATAGTTGAGAAGGAAGAACAGGATAATCCAGGGCAGAAAACAATTTAATAAATTATAGAAACAATTTGGATGCAACAACTTAACAAAGATGAGATCAAAAATAGTTTAGATAATTTAGACGGCTGGTTTTATCTAAATAATTCAATCGAAAAAGAATATACATTAAAGACATTTGCTGATGCCATCGCACTTATTGTGAAGATTGGTATAGAGGCTGAGAAAATTGACCATCACCCGGATTTGCTCCTTCATTCATGGAATAAAGTAAAAGTAATTCTTTCAACACATTCGCAAGGCGGTGTTACAACGAAGGATTTTAAATTAGCTCAAACAATAGACGAAATTAGAAAATGAATAATCAAGAAATTCTTCAAATTTTTAAAAAAAGTAATGCCCTTTTAAACGGGCATTTTTTATTAACCTCTGGAAGACACAGCAATCAATATTTTCAGTGCGCTTTAGTTTTACAGTACGCTGATTATAATGAAATTATCTGCGGTATGATTGCAAACCATTTTAAGAATACAGAGATTGATGTGGTTATTTCTCCGGCGATAGGCGGGATTGTTGTTGGGCAGGAAGTTGCTAGACAATTAGGTAAGAAATCAATATTTGCTGAAAGAGAAGACAAAACATTAACTCTTAGAAGAGGATTTCAAATTGATGAGGGTAAAAAATATTTAGTTTGTGAAGATGTTGTAACAACGGGAGGTTCTGTTTTTGAAGTTATTGATATTGTGAAAAATAACGGCGGAATTGTTTCAGGAGTCGGATTTATTGTAGATCGAAGTAATAACAAAGTTAAGTTTGATGTTCCGCAATTCAGTACTCTACAATTAGAGGTTGTCTCTTATTCACCGGAAGATTGTCCTTTATGTAGACAGAACATTCCGGTTATTAAACCGGGATCTCGAAAAGTAAAATCTTAATTTGTCGAGGATAAATAAAATGAAAAAAATATTAATTGTTTTCTTGTCTCTATTAGTTACTACAAATGCTCAAGTAAAATTTGATGATTACTTTACAGGTAATACACTAAGACTCGATTTTTACCAAACAGGTAACAAAACAACAGAAACAATTTCATTCGAAAAACTTGTAGAAGAAGGTGTATGGAGCGGCCAGAAGAATAACTTGATAGACAAATTCGGGTATGGGAATTACTTTCTGAAAGTTTTAGATGCTTCATCCAAAACCATAATCTATTCAAGAGGATTTTCAACTTTATACCAGGAATGGCAGACTACTGAAGAAGCTAAAAATACTCTGCGTTCTTTCTCCGGTTCAGTGCTAATGCCTTATCCTAATGAAAAGATTATAGTAGAAATATATAAGAGAGACCGCCGCAATAATTTTGAAAAGAAATTTGAGAAAGAAATTGATCCAAAAGATTATTTCATTATGAAAGAAAAAATAAAACCGTTTAATAATTTCAAAGTTCATTATTCTGGAGATCCTTCAACCAAACTTGATATCGTTTTTATACCTGAAGGATACACGAAAGAAGAGATGGAAAAATTTCACAAAGATTGTGAACGGTTTGCAGGATATTTATTTGATTATACTCCGTTTAAGGAGAACAAGGATAAAATAAATATTTGGGGTATAGAGGCTCCTTCGAGTGAATCGGGTACAGATGTTCCCGGTAAGAATGTTTGGAAAAACACTTTACTCAGTTCACATTTTTATACCTTTGATAGTGAACGATATTTAATGACTACGGATTATTTTACTGTTCGTGATGTTGCTGCAAATGCACCTTATGATCTAATATTTCTGATGGTAAATACTTCAACATACGGCGGCGGCGGCGTATACAATCTTTATTCGATGACATGCGTTGACAATAAAGTTGCCAATAAAGTTTTTGTTCACGAATTTGCACACGGATTGGCAGGATTGGCTGATGAATACGGGAATGATCCAACATATCAAAGTATGTATCTGCCTGATGTAGAGCCGTGGGAACCAAATCTTACAACTTTGGTAAATTTCGAAAGCAAATGGAAAAATTTAGTTGAAGCTGACACTCCAATTCCAACTCCTAATGAAACTAAGTATAAAAATAAAGTCGGAGTTTTTGAAGGCGGCGGATATGTTGCCAAAGGTGTCTATCGTCCTACTTTTAACAGTATTATGAATACTTTCGAATCGAATGAATTCAATCAAGTTTGTAAAGATGTTCTTCAAAAAATCATAAACTATTATTCAGAATAATTCTAAATGGATCAAAAAAAATTATATAGAACTATCGAAAGTGTTGCTTCAAAATATTTTACTAAGGACAGCGATTTACTCGCGGACGTAGTACAGCAAATTGTCAAGACTGAAGAAATTCAGCTTACCGGAGGTAGAATTTGGAAATTAGATCCTAGAAGAAAAGCCTACCGCATATTGTACCAAACCGGCAATGTTAAAAAAATTCAAGAAGATTTTTTACTGCATATTAAAGATTATCCTGTATTTGATAAAATTACCGTTGAACGTACAATCTTAGATGATGAAACAAATAAAATCCTACTGAGTAAAGGAATTTTCAAATACTCTGCTGCTGGAGTAGGTAAAAAAGTTAAACTTGGAGAAAGAAAATATTACGAATACCTGTTGGCCGTAAACAGTAATATGATTGGCGATGACCTCAGATACACCTTAAATGTTGTAGCAACTGTTTTAACTTCAAAATTAAACGAAAGATATTTAAGTCAATCTAGGAAAAATTTAATCGCAGATATAGATAAAGCGAAACAACTTCAGCGCAGCATTTTACCTGCACATGAACATAAATTTCATTCGTACGATATTTTCGGAGTAACAATTCCTGCGGATACAGTTGCCGGCGACTTTTATGATTATCTAAAAATTGGCGATGACGAAGAGAGGTTGGGAATCGTTTTAGGTGATGCGGCTTCAAAAGGATTGGGTGCTGCGGCAGAAGCAATGTATATCTCAGGTGCATTAAGAATGGCAAGCACTTTCCAGATAAAAATATCACCCATGTTATTTAGATTAAACCAGCTTGTTAATAAAATATTCAGCGACGATAAATTTACAACACTTTTTTACGGCGAACTTTCTAATGATAAAAAAGGCCTTTTCCTTTATGCAAATGCCGGTCATAATCCGCCAATGTTTTATGACAAAAAAAATAATAACATAACATATTTACAGCCGACAGGTCCTTTGCTTGGTCCTGCACCGAATTCAAAGTTTGAAACAGATAGTATAAATTTTCATAAAGGTGATATACTGGTAATTTACTCTGACGGAATAGTTGAATCTGCAAATGAGAAATACGATTTTTACGGTGAAGCAAGTTTGCAAAAAATTATTTTATCCAATGTAAATAAATCACCAAAAGAAATAGCTACACATATTCTAGATGATGTTTTGAGATTCAGTACAACTGACAGTCAATATCAAGATGATAAAACTATTGTAGTTATAAAACATAACGGTTGAGATGGATCTTGTAAAAAAAATATTTGATGCCGGGGTTGTTGGAGCGGGCGGAGCCGGGTTCCCTACGCATGTTAAAGCTAAATCAAAGGTTGAATTTGTTTTAGTAAACGGAGCCGAATGTGAACCGCTGATACATAAAGATTTTGAGTTGATGAAAAACTTTGCGCCTGATATTGTAAACGGCGTTGACTTGATGATGAAACAAACAACTGCGAGGAAATCATATTTTGGAATTAAAGAAAAAAATACAGCGGCTATTGAAGTTATTGAAAAGAATTATACAAATGGAAAAATTGAAACTTGCTTACTTGGTGATTTTTATCCGAGCGGTGATGAATATGAATTAGTTTATTCTGCTACAAAAAGATTGATCCCGCCTTATGGATTACCACTTGATGTCGGTTGTGTTGTTAATAATGTTGAAACTTTTTACAACATATCGCGGGCGATTGAAGATAAACCTGTAACACAAAAATTTGTTTGTATTGCCGGATGTGTAAAAAATCCTTCCTCGTTTTTTGTTCCTATCGGTACAACATTAAAAGAGCTTATAGAACATGTTGGAGGAACAACAGTTCCCGATTATGGAGTATTCGTATCGGGAATTTTAATGGGCAAACTTACTTTCGATCTTTCAGAAGTTGTTACGAAGACAATGGCCGGTATAATAGTTCTACCTGCTGATCATTACCTGGTTGACCGAACAAAGAGATCAACAGAATCTAAAAATAGAATTGGTAAATCGGCTTGCGATCAATGCAGCTATTGTACGGAATTTTGTCCGCGGTATCTTCTTGGGTATGATGTACAACCTCACAAAGTAATGCGTTCTCTCGGTTTTACTACAACAGGACAAGCAGTGTGGAATCAGTATGCAGATCTTTGCTGTTCTTGTGGTTTATGTTCTTTATACGCATGTCCTGAAGATTTATATCCCCGTGAAGCATGTGATCAAGGTAAAGTTGAAAATAAAAAGAACGGACAAAGGTATGAGCAGCAGAAACCGGTAAAAGTCCATCCTATAAAAGAGGGCAGACGGGTTCCGCTAAAACAATTGATGAAGAGAATTGATGTATTGCAATTTGATGCACATACTCCTTACACAAAAAATTCTCCTAATCCATCACAAGTTAAAATATTGTTAAAGCAACATGTTGGAGTTTCAGCTAAACCTGTGGTTAAACTTGGAGACGTTGTTCATGAAGGAACATTGATTGGTGATATCGAAGAAGGTAAACTGGGTGCAAAGGTACATGCTTCTATTTCCGGAAGAGTGACTCATGTTTCCGATGAGTTTGTAAGAATTGCGAAATAATATTATCTGTCATGCTGAACTTGATTCAGCATCTAAATTTTAAATGGATTCCGGATCAAGTCCGGAATGACAAAAGGAATATAAAAATGGAAATGAATTCACTTGGACTTATAGAAATGACAAGCATAGCTGCCGGAATGCAAGCAGCGGATATTATGCTTAAGACTTCACAAGTTGAATTGATATTATCGCGCACAATTTGTTCAGGTAAATATATTGTACTTATAGGCGGGGATGTTGCGGCTGTACAATCATCAGTTGATGCAGCAGCAAACCAAATTGACTTTGCAGTAATTGATACATTTGTTATTCCAAATGTTCATAAAGATATTTTCCCGGCTCTATCCGGACATTCTGATGTCACTCTGCTTGAAGCGTTAGGTATTATCGAATCATTCTCGGTTGCGTCACTAATAGAAGGTGCCGACGCAGCAGTTAAAGCTGCCAACGTAAGAATAATTGAGATCCGTCTTGCTATGGCACTTGGCGGAAAAGCATTCTGCACATTAACGGGAGAAGTTGCCGCAGTAACAAGCGCTGTTGAATCCGGTGCAAAAGTTATTGCCGATAAAGGATTGCTTGTAAATAAAATTGTAATCCCTAAACCGCGACCGGAATTATTGAGCGAGATGATTTAAAATTATTATTCCAAAATTTCGAAATAAATTATTCCGTGATCGGAATAACGTTTAATCCATTCATTTTTCTTTTCTACAGTTGATTCTTTTGGCCATCCTAAAACAGTTACTTCAGCACCGGAGTACTTTCTAAATTTCAAATTATCTGAAACAACAACTTGATCTAAATTGGAAGGCGGCGTTTTAGATTTACTTCCGTTCCACCAACTGGCCGGTTCATCTTTCTTCAGAATTCTCATCTTAACTTTACTAGCTTCCTTCTCGGCTAGTTTCTTTATTTCAGTTTTTGCATTAATTGATTTTCCGTACGGATAATCCATTCCCATAGTATTCAGATCGCCTAGGAAGAGATATTTTGTACTCCAATTTTTTGCGGCGCCCTCTAAAACATTTCTAAAAGAGCATGCTCTGATAAACATATCATCACGAATCCCGAGACCTAACGGACTTGTCCCGCTTTTAGTATGAAGAAAAAGAAGAGAATAGGATTGAGTATTAATTGTTACGGTTAATAAAGCGCCGGGACGTAAATATTGATTCCCGGATTTGAATTCCAATTTTTGGGTGAAGAAAGATGAAAAATTATTTTTTGCACCAACCAATATTTCTTGTGTCTGCTGTCCTTCAGTTATATGAAAATTATAATCCGGCATTATTGAAGTAAATGAACTGAATACTTCTTTACCCTCTACTTCATATAAAGCAAAAACATCCGGATTAAGATTTTTAATCTGTGCTGTAACATCATCAACACGTTTTTTTACTTCACCTTTGAAATGTTCAACATTCCACGATAAGACTGAAAATAATTTTGCCATTTTTCACCCCGTATATTTTTTGTTTATGAAATTAATTTATGGAACAAATAGGGAGCAATTCCTACCCAAATAGGAATTAGAATCCATACACGGCCCTTAAATATATTATAGTCGTTAAATATTTTCTCCCACGAGTTTTTAAATATGTAATGACCGGCAAGAAATTCAAACGCTTCGGTTAGGCAGAACCACATTAAACCAATAAGCAGAGCTTGATTTGATGATTCAATTTTCCAGCTGTTAAAAATAATCCAGAAATAAATCGTAAAAATAATAAAACCGGTAGCTGTTGATATTTGATGCGCTAAAAGATCACCTAAAGATTTTTTGTAAATACTTTCACGCACAGCACCGTTTATGACGGCAATTAATACAAGCGGAAACCAAAGAAAGAAGTAGGTTAACATTTATTATTCTCCTAAGATATGGCAGCATATTATTCTTCATTTAGTTATTTATTTTGAAACCGACCAGCTTGATAATGTTTTTTACATCGCTTTGTCTTTTTACTTCAATCCTAATTCCTCTTCCTTCAACATATTTTTTTGCATTCTTTAATTCTTCAATTATACTTTTCGGCAGATCACTTTTCTCAATTGCAGATACAGCTTTATCGCCAAAGGTAAAACCCATTCGAAAATACTTTCCGTAAACAGTGAAGAAGAATAAATTTCTCTTTTTGTAAAATAACTTTAACGACCAGCCATATTTTTGTCCATAATATTTCCATTCCTCAACAAGTTGGCCGTATTCATCACTTAAAGATTTTTTAATTTCTTTCCAAAGTTTATAAGAAGGTCCAAGATTTTCTGAAAGATCTTGTTCAGTAGGCTTATGCGACTTATCGGTAAAAATATTAACTGACATTCTACATCCTGACTATTTCTGATTTCTTCTCAGTAGTGCAATCTTTTGTTGTTTCTCCGAATCATTTATCAAATTATTTAATCTTCTTAAACGGGTTTCTTCCTGCTTTGCACTCATTACCCAGTGGATAGCAGGCTTCCGATAAGAGGGGACTTGCTTTGAAAAAAATACCCATGCTTTTTTATTACGCTTAAAAGTTGTTTCATATTTCTTATTGAACTTTATTGATCTCTGTTCAAATGAATAAATTTTTGATCTGTTGTGATCAAGTTTTTCGAAGGCAGCAATTCCGGCTGGCTTCATTAATCCAAGTTTAGATAGATTTTCTACTTTCTTGATATTTATAGCACTCCAAATACTTTTAGGATTACGCGGTGTAAAGCGAATGGAATAACTTATATCATCAATAGATCTTCTGATTCCGTCAATCCATCCAAAGCATAATGCTTCATCTACAGATTGAGGCCATGTTATACTCTCTTTACCTGAATCTTTTTTATAAAAACCAACAAGCAGTTCTTTCTCGGTCAAATGATTCTTTTCAAACCATTTTCTAAAATCGGTTTGTTTCGGGAAAAAAATTGGTCTCATTTTATTTTATTTGAGTAGAAAATGTTAATTAAACTTCCTTAAAAAATAATTTATGAAACAGCGATCCTACGTATGATCCAATGAATGCAAATATCAAAGCCAGTATAGCCGTATAGTTCATATAAAATAAAATACTGTTTAAGGGAATCCAAATGCCAACGCATAAAGCCCATAGCCACGGACGATTTATCATGATAAATCCGAAGAAAGCGCTAACACAAAAAATCATTACTGCGGTTATTCCTGAATCGTCCCAGTTCGGACGCGAATCAATCCATGCGATTAATAAACCGAGTAATGAAGAAATAATGAGAGAGATCCAAAATTTATAATTTACTTTCATAGAATCACTTTCATGAGTTAATATTTATTTAAAAGTCATTATCATTATAGAAAACTGTGCGGATATTTTTATGCAGCAGAATAATACAATAATTATTGCAGGTCTTATTAATCTCATCAATATCCCAAATAATTAATTGCAATTACCAATCTTTAATTGCTAAACGCAAAATAAAACAATAAAAATAAAACAATGCTAAAGAAATAAGCTCAGCAACAGCTTTGTAAGCTGAATCTATATTTAAAAACAATACACCGGCAGCCGGAAATATTACCATTAAAAAGAAAAAAACTATCCAGCCGAATCGTCTTTCTTCAAATAGTACTTTCAACATAAAGGGCGTAAATATCACTGCGGCTATTATCGCCAGAAGCAGGGCAAAATGCACAAACCACGAAAGCAGCATTAAGATAAATGTTGACAGCTCATAATCGAGCCATTGTTGAAGTCTGCGGACATTATAATTTTTTGATATTTCGATATCCATTAAAATAATTTGTTAAGTAAAACAATAATCAATAATTGGATCACAAAAAATTACATAACAAAAACAAGAAGTGCTAAAACTAAAATTAACACAGTTGAACTAAGGCATCCATATTTTTTCTGAATATGTTTATGTTCTATGCAGTAAAAATGGGGAAGAGGATATGCTCTATAAAGCGTATTTTGCCAATTAATGCCAATAGCAATATTAGAGCATTTCTCGTTAGTCCCTTCTTTTGCCTCATCGCATACAACGTTTTCACACAAAGTATTTTCTGATTGACAGTTTTCGCATTTGCCTTTAAGTTCTCCGTTGGAAAGAGTTATAAATTTACTCTTAATTACTTTTCCGCATTCAGGACAATTAAACAGTTTTTCGTTACCATGCAGTGCACATAAATAAATATAATTATAAACTTTCTCGCCGTATACGGCACCGCCTTGAAAAATTTCGTTACCGGCAATCTGTAATGCCGGTCTGGAACAAACATAGCATTTAACATTATATTCAATTATAAGAGGCTTCGAACATTTCGGGCATTTTACTGTAGAATTTCCATCAAGTATGAAAGCATTTTTTGAACTTAATCCATGTTTGCAAAATGGGCATGAAAGATAAGTCGGCATATATACCTCAAAATAATTCTATATAAGATTTATTCTTACATCAATTATCATTCATGATAATGCTTCTATCAGCCAAGGATTGAATACAAATATATAGAACCAAATAATTAATAAACCAAAGATCAAAGGAAGAATAACAGATTTAATAACAATATGATTTTCTTCCGGCTCAGCATCTTTAGCTTTAGGCAAGTTATCTCTGCGTACTAATCCGATAATTCCGCCCGCTGCCATGCCGGGTAAACAACCAATAATAGCACCGATTAAAGCTCCGGCCAAAGCCATAAAGAAAAAGTTTACCTTACTAAGTCTGGAAAGTATCAATGAAATTACAACCATTAAACCTATTCCAACACGCGGTATAAAACAAACTCCTATAGCAATTAAAAATAAAAAAGCCATTCCTTCTTCTACTTTTAACAACAGCAGGAAAGTATCGAATAATTTAATTACAACTCCAATTAAAGCACCCCACTTTAACCCGGATACCGCATGGCTCCATACAGGGCGGTAAAGAACTCCTAACTTAAAATGACTTCTTGAAAATTGTGTTATTGTAGAACTTACCTTGGTCCATTCACCCTTATCGTTTTTAGTGTAAATATCAACCTGGTTATTTGCCGAATGAATTCCTTCCAGTATATTTTTTTCCATTTCATCGCGGAAAGTTTCCACCTGGTAAACAATTTTTTCTCCGTTGTTATTTTGTGCGATTGCAAACCACTTCTTGGTTTTCTTAAGAGTTTCAATTTGTTCTTCATCGGGATTTAATATTTTTTCTGAAACCGTACCCACTAAAGGAACAGTATTAGAATCCGCTGCCGTTTTAATTACATCCATCTTTGTCTTTACTCTTTGACCCGAAACGGAATCAATAAAGTAAACGTCTCCTTCCGGAGTAGTTATTCTTTTTAATGACATAGCATACCTCTAATAATTTTGATAAAACTAAAAATTATTTATCGGTAAAAGAGTCAGTAAAAGAAATCTATTCAAAGCCCCCTTTAAAAATATTTATCCGGCTTTATTAACCGAAATACCCTTCTGTTTCAAGAATAAATAAATACTGAAATAAAAAATTGTCCCTTCAACCGCACCTTGAATGATATTTATCGGTAAAAAAGAAAATGAAAAATTATGCCCGGAGTATTGAAGGATATTTAATATTTCGCCAATTAGTCCATCGGCTATATTCCCAATCGGAATCCAAAGAATAAAAGCCCACCATTTAAAACCGAATGTTAGTACGGCAAGAGACATTGAAAGTAAGAGTATGCATGACCACTTAAAATTGAATATCAAAATAATTGGCGAAAAAACTTGAGAAAAGGTAATGTTGCCGAATGAAGTGCCGCTGAAAATTAATCTGATAAGCAATGAAAGTATTACGGTCCCAAATCCCATAGCAACTGCAATCAGCCAATCGTTACGGAGAAAATGCAATAAAAATATTAATAGAACGGAATAAAGAATAGCCATTGGTATTCTGTAAGCAAAGAAAAACGATGCCGACGGAAGCAGTATTGCTTCGCCATACCATATTGCATCATATATTGCATACAAAAACCATGAGACAACCAAGGTTAAAAATAGGCCGATGCCTACATAATAATTAATACCAATTTTTTGCTTGTTAAAGAGGGAAGAAAGAGTTTTACCGATTTCAAGTGAAGTATCTACTTGAACCTCGGCTATTTTAGGATATGTGGCTTGTACTCTTTTAGATTTGAAGAAATATGTCTGCCAAATTGAATTGAGTACAATTGCAGAAAATATTCCTCTGATTATTTCGCCTTCTTCATTAATAACATAATATCCGCTTGGTGCTTCAAGTCCGGTAATTGCAACAATAATACTTCCTATCAAATACATGATCATATATCCGCGGGCTGCCCAGACAGAATAAATATTGCGGACAGCTATTAACATTATTCCTGTTACTAAGGCGAGTAAGCCAAGCAAAGATGCAACATACTGATTTGAAACCAGCAAATTTCCGCCGCTCAAAAAAGAAGTTGAACCTGTTTGCGCTACGGTAATAAAATTTATTACGGAGCTTACAAAAGTTCCGATTATGAATAGAAGGAGCCATCCGCCGATTCCTTTCAACGGCGGGATTTGCGGGACGGGGGGAATTGTACTTTTTTCATTTTCTAAATTCTCGTTGATGTCGGTCATATTTATTTCTCCTAAATAATTTG
>VEPI01000108.1 GCA_012026935.1 Melioribacter sp.
TGCAAAGTTTGTGTATCAACAGTGATGCAAAATGGTGTTCCCACTTCATCCATTCTTCTATAGCGGCGGCCCACAGCGCCTTTATCATCATAAAAAATTCTTAAGAACGGGCGAAGGTCTGTTTCTATTTTTCGGGCAATCTCCGGCATCCCATCCTTGTTTACTAACGGAAGAATTGCAGCTTTGATTGGTGCTAGTTTCGGATGAAAACGTAAAACACTGCGCACTTCATCTTTTACCTGCTCTTCGTAATAAGCATCAACCAAAAATGCCATGAATGAACGGCTTGCACCGGCGGAAGTTTCTATTATGTACGGAATGAATTTCTCTTTTGTCTCATCATCAAAATATTGCTGGGATTTACCCGAGAACTCCTGATGTCTTCCCAAATCAAAATCTGTTCTGTTGTGAATTCCTTCGATCTCACCCCAACCAAAAGGGAATTCATATTCTATGTCCGTTGCTTCTTTTGCGTAGTGGGCAAGTTTATCTTTCGGATGATCATGAAACCGCAATTTGTCTGCTGTCATTCCAAGAGATTTAAACCAGTTGATTCTTCTTTCTTTCCATTCATCGTAATGCTGTTTGTCTGAACCGGGTTTGCAGAAATATTGCATTTCCATTTGTTCGAATTCGCGTGTACGGAACAAGAAATTTTTTGTGTTGATTTCATTACGGAATGCTTTCCCGATCTGTGCAATTCCAAAGGGAAGTTTTTGACGGCTTGAATTAGCAACATTCAAAAAGTTTACAAAAATACCTTGAGCTGTTTCGGGGCGGAGATAAATAATATTAGCGGAATCATCCACCGGTCCAAGAAAAGTTTTGAACATCAAATTAAATTTACGCGGTTGTGTAAATGTTCCTTTGTTGCCGCATTGAGGACATCCGAGTAAATCTAAAAGTTTTGTTGCTAATGATTGATCTTCAAGAATTGAATTAAATTTTTCTTCGAGTGTTCCTTCTCTTGATAAAACAGAAGCATCAAATTCTTTCAAAGCTTTTTCTTTGTTCTTGTCGCTGATTAATTCCGTAAGTGTATCTAATCTATATCTTGCTTTACATTGTTTACAATCAATCATTGGATCGGTAAAATTTTCAACATGTCCGCTTGCTTCCCATACACGCGGATGCATTAGAATTGAAGCGTCCAATCCTTCAACATCATCGCGATATGTCATCGCTTTCCACCATTCTTCTTTTACATTTTTAAGAAGTTCAACACCAAGCGGGCCGTAATCCCAGCAGCCGTTCAAACCGCCGTAAATTTCCGACGATTGAAATACAAATCCCCTCCGCTTTGCAAGCGATACAATTTTTTCTACGGTATCGTTTTGATTCTTTGCGATTGTACACCTCGTTATTTTATAAATGCGAATATAAAAATTTTTTTGATATTGGAATGATAGTAGTTTCCGACCGGGGAAATTTATTAATCTCTATGAACTGTCTCGGGTGAAAATGCTGGAAGACAAACTGCAATGTATTCTGCACCATCTGCACCGGGAGAACTATATTGAACCCATTCACCTTTATTAACAATAATTGCTTGCCCTGCTTTAATATCAATTACAGAACTTTTTGTGGTTACTCTTAACATTCCTTTTAATACAACAGTGTATTCATCAAATTCAGGTTTCTGCCCGGGTTCAATCCATCCTGCCGGGCTTTTCATCCTTGCAATACTAACCGAATTTGATTTTGAATTTACATTACCTATAAACTCTTCTATTATCTTCGGTTTATTTCCAGCAGCAGAAATAATTGTTGGAGATTCTATTTTAACTGGCAAAGTTTAATCTCTATTTATTTTTAAAACAGTTTAATAATAGAATAAGATAAAGCAGAAACTCCGGCAGAAAGTGGAATTGTTAATATCCAAGCCCAAACAATTCTTCCTGCAACTCCCCATTTTACATTTGTTAATCCTTTGATAGAACCAACACCCATAATTGAACCAGTGATTGTGTGAGTAGTACTTACCGGAACTCCAAATCCTGTAGACACGAATAATGTTGTTGCAGCACCAAGCTCTGCACAAAATCCGTCAACCGGTCTTAACTTAGCAACTTTTTGTCCCATTGTTTTAACTATTCTCCATCCTCCGAACACAGTACCAAGGGCTATTGCAGCATGACATGAAAGTACAACCCAAAGTGGAATATCTTCAGGACTATTAAACTTATGAAGAATCCCTGCGCTGAAAAGAAGTCCTGCAATAATGCCCATAGTTTTCTGAGCATCATTTCCCCCGTGTCCTAAACTATAAGCTGCGGCAGAAATTAATTGTCCTTTTCTAAAAACGTGATCTACTTTGAGCGGATGGCTTTTACGAAATAAATTATACACCAGCACGCCAATTCCCACACCAAGAAATAGACCCAATGTTGGTGAAATGAAAATAAAAATTACCGTCTTAAAAATTCCGCTTCCAACTAGTGAAGCCGGACCCGCTTTAACAAGAGCCGCTCCCATTAAACCTCCAATAAGAGCATGCGATGAACTCGTAGGCAAACCAAAATACCATGTGATTATATTCCAAATGCAAGCACCCATTAATGTTGCAAAGATTATTGATGAGTCAATAACCTTGATATCAACTATTCCTTTGCCGATCGTTCCTGCAACGTGGAGACCAAAAACTAAAAATGCAATGAAATTAAAAAATGCAGCCCACATAACCGCATAACGCGGGGATAACACTCTTGTAGAAACTATTGTTGCAACAGAATTTGCCGCATCATGGAAACCATTTAGGAAGTCGAAGAATAGTGCAAGAATTATTAGTAGAATTACCGCAATAGTCATACCTAAGCCTGTTTTACTAGAATTGATTCAACAATTTTGGAGACATCATCGCACTGATCTAAGACTTTTTCCGAAGTTTGAAATATATCTTTCCATTTCATAATGTAAATTGCATTTGTTTCTCCGCCAAATAATTCTTCCATAACATCATTTTTCAGCTGGTCTCCCTCATCTTCAATTAAATTTACTTCGTTGCAATAACGCATAATTTTTTTAGCATCTTTTATATTACGTAAACCATTCACCGCTTTTGATAACGCCTCAACCGATCTATCAATTAGTTTTACTTCTTCTCTAAATCTTGGATTAATATCAGTAATCTTATAAACTTTCATGTGGTTGGAGACTTTCAGAATGTAATCTATCACGCTGTCAAGTTCGTGAGCAAGCTGGTGAATATCTTCCCGGTCAATAGGAGTAATAAAGGTTTTATTTAATTTCTCAACGATATTAAATACAATACCGTCTGCTGTGCGTTCAATCTCTTTAATTTTTTTTACATCTTCCTCGCTAAAAACAGATTTACTCATGTTCTCTTGAAATTGCTTTGATGCATTCACACAATGTGCAGCAAGGCTGTCAAACATATCAAAGAATTCATACTCTTTTGGTAAAAGATTGAAACCCATTTTATAATTTCCTTTTTTCTATTATTAATTGATTGGGAAAGTACAGGATTTTGTTAATGCTAAATTAATAAATTATTTCACGTACTGGGACAAATAAAATGCGTCATTACAAATAATTTGTTTGCTATTAAGTATTTGGAATTATTGGAAACTATCGTTTAATTTAATATGTATATTGAACTAAATAATTTACCCGAATAATTTTATGCAAGAACATTTTACAAGAGAAGTAGAAGGTTTAAAAACTAATCTTATAAAGATGGCTTCACTGGTTGATGAACAGGTTGACAGAGCTTATAAAGCATTGGAAACAGGAGATGTTGAACTTTGCCGTGGAATTAAAGCAAAAGACAATGAAATAGATGCATATGATAATCTTATTCTCGCTCAGTGCGAAAACATTCTCGCATTATTTCAACCTGTTGCAAGCGATCTAAGATTTATTATGTCTGCTCTTCTTATTAATAATCAATTGGAAAGATGCGGAGATATTGCTGTTAATATTTCTCAACGAGTTAAAAAAACGGCCGATTTTCACTCATTAATTATTGAATCTCAAATTTTAGATATGGGCAAACGTGCCCGCGAGATGGTTAAATATGCAATTGATTCTTTTATTAATCAAAATATAGAGCAAGCAGAAAAAGTTTTACAAGATGAAGACGCCGTGGATAAATTGAATAAAAGCATATTTAAATTCCTTGTTTCAAAAATGCAGTCGGACCCGGAAGTTATTGAGGCGTGCGCACACCTTGTTGTATTATCAAGGCATATAGAAAGATTGGCGGATCACGCAACAAATATTGCAGAGGATTTAATATTTTATATTAATGCGGAAATCATTGCCCACAAAAAGAAACTTGAGAAATATAAGAAAGAAATTTAATCGTACTTACAGAAATGTTATTTCTTGGCCGGAATTGTAAAAATAAATCTACTTCCCTTTCCGGTTTCACTTTCAACCCAAATTGTACCACCGTTTCTTTCTATAAATTCTTTGCACAAAATTAGTCCTAATCCTGTTCCGCGTTCTCCGTCAGTTCCCTTAGATGTTGAAACATTTCCTATTTTAAAAAGTTTCTCTCTGTCTTCATCTGAAATTCCAACACCTGTATCTTCAACCGTAATTTCTTCTGTGCCGTTAATTCTTCTTGTTTTTATAGAAACAATTCCACCTTTTCCTGTAAATTTTAATCCATTTGATATAAGATTTCGAAACACGGTTTTTATCATTTCTATATCGCAGAACACTTCAAGTCTCTCGGGTACATTTGTAACAAATGAAATATTTTTATTTTTTGCTGACGATTCAAAAACTGCAAAAGTTTGTTTAATTATTTCTGTTAGATTAATAACAGCAGGACTAAATTCCATTCTACCGGTTTGCGAAATTGACCAATAGAGTAAATTTTCAAGAAGCTTGTATGTATTTCTACTGGATCTGTCAATCTCATGAATTATATTTAATTTGTCTTCATCGCTTAGTTTATCAAAATCTTGCATTAGAATTTCTGTAAAACCAAAAATTGCATTGAAAGGATTTTTTAAATCATGAGCAATTATCCCAAAGAACTTGTCCTTCATCGCATTAAGTTCTTGCAATTTAACATTAGCAGTTTTTTTTGAGCGGAACCGGCCATAAATAATAATTGCTAAAATTATTACTAGCAGTGCTATAATTATAAAATAATTTCGTTGTCTTCTTTCAAGTTCGATATCTTTCCTTAAAATTGTATTTAGTTTTTCAGCTCTCTCTGTTTTATTTACTGATTCCATCTCGTTTACAAATGCAATATTTTCTTGATTTAATACAGAGTCTCTGAGAACAGTATATTTTTTTGTATAAAGAAGTGCATTCTTAAAATCTTTTTTAATTTCATAGTATTGAGTAAGATACTTATAACATGATATTTTATTATATATTTCCTTGGTACTAATAGCTATTTTAAGTGCCTTCTGAAAACTATCATCGGCTTTAGAAAAATTTCCGAGTTGAGCATTTATTAAACCAAGATAATTCAGACATGTTATTTGCCCTTCCAGATAACTTATTCTGCGTGCTAATTCCAGTGCGCGTTGAATGTTCGTTTCCGCTTTTGAATATTCTTTTTTAAAATAATATACCCGCCCGAATCCTGCCCATGTAGCTGCTAGTCCTTTTTTATCATCAACCGCAGTGTATTCTTTCTCTACTTCCTTAAAATAATCCAAAGCAAGATCAATCTGTTCTTGTTCGAAATAAACTTCGGCTATTAAGTTCAAAGCTAATGCTCTTCCGGCTTTATCGTTTATTTCATCTCGTAATGTAATTGTTCGATTTAAATACTCTAATGCTTTAATATAATTTTGCTGTCTGCTGTAAATTAATCCGATGTTAATAGTACAAAAAGCCATTCCGGCTTTATCATTTAGCTTTTCAAAAACATTTAGCGCTTTCAATATATTTTCTAAAGCTAATTTATTATTACCCTCTAACCTGAATAAACCGCCAATATTATTATATGAGTATGCAATTTGATTTGAATCGTTAATGGCCTCGGCTTTACGAAGTGCATTTTTGTACAAGCTTAGTGATTTATCATAGTTTCCTAGATTTCTATAAACCACGCCCATTAAGTTTAATGATTTAGCCTGCAGTTTTTGATTATTTAAGGATTGGGCAATCTTAAGCGCTTCTTCGCCGGCTTTAAGCGCTAACTGCGGAGTTTTATTTCGATTGTTCCAGCAGAACTCATTTAAAATGCGCGCTTTTGTTGTGTCTGGGCTATCTTTATACTTTTCTAAAAGGGAATCTAATTTATTTTGAGATGACAGATAACATGGGGCACTCAGCGAGAAAAAAAAAGCAAGTACTATAATTTTTTTTATCTTCATTAATAAACAAATAAAAATTGAATTTACTTCAATCGTTTATTCTATTATCAGTAAACTTAGTTATTAATTTTATTTAAATGCAAAGAGACGCTAGATCATTTGTTAATTAAAAAGAATTATTCTTGAGCCGGCATTCCAAATTGTGCCCACTCTTCTTTTGATGGTCCGTAAACACCGGGCACTTTTAATCCGGCTTGCCTCATCAAAACGGTCATCTGTCCACGGTGATGTGCTTGATGAGCAATTAAACTCGATAATACACTTGTCCGTTTCCAAACTTGTCCGTACATATTAATATCATCATTCAGCATTTCGTCTTTCCAATTTTTTGAGATCAAGTCGGTTACCGCTTTAGATGATTTTGCATAAATATCTTTTATAGTTTCTACAGATGCAGGAACCGGAGTATTTTCATCATAGCTAAACGGTAGCCCGGTTTTAGAAAGCATTTCCGGAATAGTGTTTGTAATATGCCAGGCAATAAATCCTAATGATCGTCCGGTTGATGTCACTTTTTGATTCAGCGAAGTATCGGTTAAGTTTTCAAAGACTTTTATTGTGGCTTCGCTTTCGTATTTCCATCCTTCTAAAAAATCATTGATTGTTCTGAACATTTTTTTCTCCTTTTTTTATCGAAGAGTTACAAAAAAATATATAATAACCCTTCGCTACGCTCTGCGTGATAACACAGAAGTCATTTTAATTTAATCTCGTGAATTCCGCCTGCAAAATCTTTTTGAGATTGGATTTCAATTTTTAGCGACTGCGTTCTAACCGTTTCAAAAATAACACTGTTGTATTTGTCTTTCTCTGTTCCATATTTATCGGTTGTATAAACAGCGGGCCATTTTTCTCCTTCCTTATAAAAAACTTTCCAGGTTGCCGGAACTTTGCATTCACCTATTCCTGTATCATCAAACCAGTAAATTGAAACTTCCGAAATTTCTTCGGGCTTGGCAAAATCTATTTGAACAAATTCTTTTTCACCTTTGCTTGGCCACCAATGAAAATACGGAAGTGATTCGTCAATAGAACTTTTCGGTTCCATTTGATCTATCATCGCTTGCGGATTTTTCCCGTGTGAGACTGTCAACTTTGCATCCGTTAACATTGTTGGTCCGGATAGCGGACGAACAGCAGATTCTTTATTTGCTAACCAAACACTCATTTCGCCTTTACCTCTATGAGCCCAAGAGTAATAAGGAATTGCTGTAAACCCCTGCTCGGAATGTTTTAAAATATTTTCATCACCGTCTAATTTATATCCTAAGACATTTCCTTTTATAATTTCAACGCCGTTTAATAATTCTGGTTTATATTCCGCTGTTAGTTTTGCATTATCAGGTATAAGAATATTACGTACATAACCATCTTTATTATCAACCCATTCTGCTGCATAAACTATCGGTCCGCGTTGAATTGCAATTCTGCCATTATCAGCTTCAACATTTTCATTAGCAGCGATTCTTTTTATTTCCATCGGAAGATTTAATTCAACAACGTCACCGGTTTTCCAATTTCTATTAATTACAGCAAATCCATTTTCAACTTTTAGCTCTACCGTTTTTCCATTTACACTAAGATCAATCTTTTCTTTTGGTTGATCAATAAATTTATAAAGACCGCTTGCTATTGCTTCGTTTTGAGCCCAGCCGGGGATTCGTATGTTAAGTGAAAATTTTTCTTCTCTTGGATTTGGTGAAACAACAATTACGATTTTTCCATTCCATGGATAATTTGTTTTTTGCTCTAATTTAATTTTACCGTTATCGAGTTTAATTTCCGTTTCGTTATTTGTAAAGAGATTAACAAATAACTGATTTCCTTTTACTGCATACATATAATTTGCTACTGAAGAAATGAACCGCGTAACGTTTGTGGGACAGCAAGCACAATCAAACCAAGCCGCTCGTTCATGTGTACCAAAAGATTCAAGCGGATTGGGATAGAAAAATGAATTCCCCTTCATTGATATTCCGGAAAGAAGTGCGTTGTACAATGTACGTTCCATTACATCAAGATATTTTGCATTTCCGCTTAAAAGAAACATTCTGTGATTCCAAAACACATTTGCGATAGATGCACAAGTTTCATTATAAGCGCTTGCATTTGGGAGATCATAATTTTTTCCAAAACCTTCCCACGAACCTGTTGCACCTACTCCACCGGTTAGATATAATTTTTTCCCTGCTACATTATTCCAAATTTTATCCAATGCTTTCAAATAATCTTTGTCTCCGGTTAACGCTGCAACATCTGCCATTCCTGAATACATATATCCGGCACGAACTGCATGACCAACAGCTTCGTCCTGTTCAATTACCGGTTTATGATCTTGATTGTATTCGCCCCAGGATTTTCTTCCGTTGACATAATTTCCACGCATATCGAGTAAAAACTTTGCAAGCTTTAAATATTTTTCTTTTCCTGTTACTCTATAAAGTTTTACTAAACCGATTTCTATTTCCTGATGACCAGATGGCAAACTAATTTTACCGGGGCCAAAAACATTACAAACAAGATCGGCACTTTTTAGCGCAACATTTAAAAGTGTTTTTTTCTTTGTAGCCATTGAATGAGCGACCGCCGCTTCGTAGAGATGACCTAAATTATAAAGCTCATGACTCCCTTCTTCATTTAACCAGCGTGAAGGACCTGTTACTCTTTCAAATTTATGTGAGCCCATTGTGCGTACTGTATAGAGATAACCGTCTTTTTCCTGAGCTGAGGCAATAAGTGAAATAATTTTATCAAGCTGTTTTTCTAATTCCTTATCCGGTTTCAGCATTAGCGCATAAGACGCACCTTCAATTACTTTGTAAACATCTGAATCATCAAAATAATATTTGCTGCAGAAGTCACCTTTCTCTGATCCCCCGGCAATTGCAAAATTTTTAATTCTTCCTGTTTCTTCACACAGTTTAAGTGCATAAGGAATTGTTACTGTCCGGTTGGTTTCCATGCGGTCAAACCAAAATCCTTTTTCAACTTTGACTTGGGTAAATGGAATCGGTTGAATCGGATAATCTTTTTTAATCTGTGCATGCAGAATGGAAGCAATAATTACTAAAATGAAAAATATTCTTGATCTCATGGTTTGTCTCCCAAGATAAAACCGTCAATTATCTTATAATTTTATATTTTCTTTATTTCTTCATATTGAAACTAAATAATTCTATATAGAATAAAAACGGTAATAACTTTTTTATTATTTTCGGTTGGATTAATAAATTAAAGTAAATAGTTGAAGACGAAGGCTTTCATAATTTTTCTTTCAGTCACAAGTTTTTTCTTGCAACCCAATGCAATAACCGCAACTAATAAAATTGATTCAACAAAACAACATAGTAAACCGAAATATATTACCGGAATTTACCGTGTTTCTTGCGGTGAAAAAGAAAATAAAAAAATTTGGATAGTTGACGGTTTAATTGTTCGGAGGGAAATCTACCCCGAGTTTTTATATGGCGGAAATAATGAGCGGTATCTGTTTATTCCTAAGAACGAAATTTGGATTGACCATGCAATTTCAGCAGAAGAATACAGCTATACATTAGCTCATGAATTGCACGAACGCAATTTAATGGCAACTCAAGGAATAAGTTATTCGGACGCACATGATAGCTCGCTGGCATTTGAAAGACAAATGCGGAATAAGGATTTCGAAATTGCCGAAGAACATGAAAAATTAATTCATAAAGTTTCTCCAACGGATTGTGACGGCATTAAACAAATTGTTGAATTACCCGATTCCATTTCACTCAAGAATATTTATCGTCAAAAAATTGGAGTACGCAACGGTATCTCAATATGGATTGTTGACGGTGCAACCGTTAGAAGGGATATTTATCCCGACTTTGGTCTAAGCGGGAATGATCTTGCCTATCATTTTATTCCCGCAAAGGAAATTTGGATTGATGGAAATATTTCTTGCGAAGAAACCGGGTTTTCTATTCTATGTGAACTTAAAGAACGTGAATTTCTTGATATGGGAATGAATTATGATGATGCTTATTTAAAAGCAATAAAAATTGTTGAGGTACAAAGGAATAACAATCGAATAATTACAAGAGGACATCCACCGGTATTAATACCAAATATATTGGAACGTGATACTGGAACAGGTCGCGAAAAAAAATCTCAATGATTATTGTTTTTGTCAATTTATCAATTGATTTCTGTGACGCTCATTAAATTTTTCACCTGACCGTTAAATAACAAGTTTATATTAACTTAAAATTAAATATTTAATTTGGATAAGACTATGAATCTTTCAAAAATATGCAGAGCGTTTATTAACTCATTGCTGTTACTTCTTTTTATGTGCACAACAATATATTCACAAACCGACGTAAACAAATTTCTTGGACAAGAATTTGATCTTACCAATCGGATTGTTGATACCATACATGATTTCCAAATGGAAACAAAAGTAATTTTATATGCACCGGACGGAAAGAGAACAGGCGCAGAAGTTTTTAAACTATTACTTCAAGCACAGCCACTAACCAAATCCAAAACAAAGTACACATGTAAAAATTATCAATGGATCAAAAATGATTCAGCAATAGTTTCGATACCGTCATTGGAAGGATGGTCCTATCTTTTTAATAAAGACATAGATGCAAACGAAGAAAAAGGTCAGTTGTTCGGAATAAGTCACTCGCAGTTTGAAAATCTAAAAGATGAAAAGGGAAATATACTTGAGCCTGCCAAAACATATTTTGTTTATAACACTTTCATAGACTTCCATTCTATATGCGATATATTTGGCAGAGAGACAAACGAAGATAATGGAATTCAGAATTTGAAAACGATTGGACAAAAAATAATCCATTCGGCATCTTTTTCAGAACCTCCTGTTAACCTTGGCAGCAAAATCAAAGAGGGCTCTAAATTTAAGAACGGTGAGATAACCTTAACGCTTAAGGGAATAGGATACATTAATAATCAACCGTGTGCAATTGTCGGATATGATTCCGGTGAAAGTTATTTTAAAATGATTATTGAACCAATGCCTAATTTCACGGTTAACACAGTTGGAAGTTCTCACTATTTTGGTGATATCTACATTAACTTAAAAAGTAAGTGGGTTCAAAAAGCAGATCTTACCGAGTTTGTTGTAAGCGAAACAACCATCCCGGGAATGAATAAAATTAGTACAGCAATAGAGAGACAATTAAGCATTAGAATGCTGGATTGACTCTCAACTGTATATCTATTTTCATTTTTGATTAATCTGTTTTATTACAGCGATTTATTTTAATAATCAATTATTTTTTCCCGTCATCTGTCTGAAGAATTACTGCAGGAATGTTTGCTTCTGCAACCAGTTTGTTAAACTTTGGAATTTCATTTTCGATAATATCTTTTAATTTTAGAAGTTCAGCATCTATTTTCGAGAAAAGCTCTTTTTTAAGTTCAACAGCTTGATCAGTAGGTTTATAATCTCCCGATGCCGCCGATCCCCCTAAGGATGCAAGCTTATCGTTCAAACGAATCGGATAATTAAGCGGGTCTTGTGAACTTTTATTTTTTGTTTGATACAAAGTTTCTTCAACTGTTGTTAGTTTTTTATTTATTTCATCTGAAGCCTTTTTAACGTCTTCAACATTTTTCTGATCTTTAATTCGATCTCCGACATCTTTGATTTGCTTGCGGATATTTCGTATCTGTTTAACCGCTTTGTGAGTTTCACTAAGTTTATCTCTTACTGAAATTAAAAAATCGAATTGTGCTTTATGATCTTCTATAGTGGATGACGATCGAGGATCTTTCAAAATTGTAAACGGAACTGTTAAGCTGTCTTTACCGTATTTTAATAACGCTTTGTATTCACCCGGGACAGCAAGCGGGCCAGTTAATCCTCCACCGCCCCATAAAATCATTCCGTCAAATCTTTCTGCGTCGGGATAGCGCATGTTCCATATAAATCTATTCAGTCCTTTTTTTATAGGAAGACGTTCACCGCGTTCTTTTGCTTTTGGTTTAAACGTCTGGATTATACTCCCGTTAGAATCAAGAATTTTTAATTCAGTTGTGCTGCTATCCGGCATTTCCTTGAAAAAATAATTTAGAATAACTCCGCTCTGTAAATTAATTCCGCTTGTTGTACCATCACCGCGTCCGCCGCCGCCTATCCTATAAGTTTCGCGGGGCTGGTAAAACCAAAAACTATTCTTAATTACATCGGAATTAATTTGTCTTAACGGAGAAATATCATCAATCATCCAAAAAGATCTTCCCTGTGTTGCTGCTATTAAGTCTTCATTCTTAATTGTAAGATCAGTAATTGGAACGATCGGAAGATTTTGTTGATATGTTTGCCAGTTCTCTCCATCGTTAAATGAGATATACATTCCTTCTTCAGTTCCTGCAAAGAGTAGTCCTTTGCGTTTATTATCTGCACGTACTACACGGGTAAAATGCTTCTCTGCAATTCCGTTTACAATTTTCTTCCAAGTTTTTCCGAAGTCGGTTGTCTTAAGTAAATAAGGTTTGTAATCATCGGATTTATATCTTGTTGCTGAGACATAAAGCCCGCCTTCAACAAAAGGATTAGCTTCAATGCTGTTGATTTGCGCCCACTCTGGTAATAAGTTTACCGGAGGTGTAACATTTTTCCAATTTTTTCCGCCATCTGTAGTAACATAAATTAAACCGTCATCAGAACCAGTCCAGATAATCCCGGGCTGCAGTGAACTTTCAGCGAGAGTAAAAATTGTACAATAGTATTCAACCCCCGTATTGTCTTTAGTTATTGGTCCGCCTGAAGATCCAAGTTTTGTTGTATCGTTTCGTGTTAAGTCTCCGCTGATCGCTTGCCAGGTTTGTCCGGCATTTGTTGTTTTAAACAAAACATTTCCGGCAGCATACAATGTACTTGAATCGTGTTTTGAAAAAAGTAAAGGGAAATTCCATTGGAAGCGATATTTCCAATCTTTCGCGCCATGACCGATAGGTGAGTCAGGCCAAACATCAACAGTACGATTTTCTTTTGTGCGGTGATTAATCATACCAATTAAACCGGCATAATTGCCGCCGTAAACTATATCATTATCTTTCGGATCAACGGCAAGCCATCCGCTTTCAAATCCAGCGGTTGTTTCCCAATCGCGCTCGCCAATACTTCCTCCTTCAGTACGATGAAAAATTCTAACCGTGCTGTTGTCTTGTTGTGCACCATAAATTCTGTAAGGAAAATAATTATCGGTTGTCACTCTATAAAATTGAGCCGTTGGTTGATTGTTCATTGAGCTCCAACTTTTTGCACCGTCTACAGAAACTTGCGCTCCGCCGTCATCTCCAATTATCATTGCATCGGAATTTTCGGGATTAATCCACAAATCATGATGATCGCCGTGCGGGGTTCCGATTCCGTCAAAACTTTTTCCGCCATCCTTCGATCTCCAAAAACCTACATTGAGAATGTAAATTTTATCTTTGTCTTTAGGATCAGCATAAATTCTGCTGTAATACCACGCACGCTGACGAAGATTTCTATCTTCATTTATTTTTATCCAATTCTCCCCGCCATCATCGGAACGAAATACTCCGCCTGCCTCAGCTTCAATGATTGCATAAACTCTGCGCGGATCAGCTTTGGAAACAGAGACGCCGATAATTCCGAGTGTTCCTTTTGGTAATCCTTTATTTGCCGAAATATTTTTCCAAGTTGTTCCGCCGTCAATTGATTTCCACAACCCCGATCCATCACCGCCGCTTTCTAAACTGTAAGGTGTCCGTTTAACTCTCCACATCGAAGCAAAAAGAATTCTCGAATTGGTTGGATCCATGTTAAGATCAATTGCACCAACTTCATTATTTACGAACAAAACTTTTTCCCAATTTTTTCCTCCGTCTTTCGAACGAAAAATTCCGCGCATTGCGTTTGGACCGTATAGATGGCCAAGACAAGAAGCGTAGACAAGATCAGGATTCTTCGGGTCAATTGCGATTCTTGTTATATGACGTGAGTCTTCAAGTCCGATATATTTCCATGTTTTACCAGCATCTTCGCTTCTCCACATGCCATTTCCGCTTGAAACATTTCCGCGGACGGTTTCTTCTCCCGTACCAACATAAATTACATTCGGGTCCCAGGTGCTTACAGCAATAGCGCCGATAGCTCCGCCAAAAAACTTATCCGAAATATTTTTCCAGGTTGTGCCGGCATTTTCACTTTTCCAAACTCCGCCTCCGGTAGCGCCAAAGTAAAATAAATTTGGATTGGTTGGTACGCCAACCACAGCACAAGATCTTCCTCCTCTATAAGGACCTATGCCGCGGTAATCCAAACCGTTAATAAAAGATGTATCTACTTGCGCTAAAATTTCAGTGGAAGTTATAAATGATATGAAAAAAAGAAGTGCTGTTTTGAAATATAATTTCATATGGATTCCTATTGGAATTATTAAAACTGGATTAGAATTTATCTTAATTGAAATGTGAATTCAACAATTTTTGTTATGATTTTTTTGATTTAACAATTTTTAATTTGGATAAGAAAAAGCCCTTGTTTTACAAGGGCTTTCGTTAATAAAAATTAATAGTTATAGATTGATTTATTCTTTAGAAAGAAGAGTCAACTCCCCCTCCTTTTTTACCTTTAGGTAAAATAATTCTATCGCTAATCATTTTAGGTATTATCAAGGAGGAAATCTCTTTACTAAAGTTTTGCGGCAAATCAGAATTAATTGTTTCAGTTAATGCAGACCAAATCATTTTTCCGTCTTCACCCGGCTCCCATACGCTAATTTCTAATTGAGTAATTCGTTCTTTATCAACATAACCGGGCATATAAACACGTGAATACCGCCAGCCGTACCACCTTCTAAATCCCCATGGTTCATAATATAATGATCCCGGCACATGATATTTTCTAATTTCCTCACTTACCTTTTGGATTAAAATAATTCCATCAAATTTATTTTTGAACAACTCAGGAATATCTTTCTCTGCCGGGGCGTCGTTAGGATAATAGTAATAAGAGCCCGCTGCTTTAATTCCATTAGAAGTTAATTCATCAACAAAAGATTTTTCCCATATTCTCCGTTTTGTTTTATTGTTGTTAATTGCAATCACAAGAAAATTATCAATAGAACCTCTCTTGAAAGATTGTTCTTTCCAAACGTCTATCAGCTTGGAAGAAGTACAGCCGCTAAAATCAATTGCGGCAAAAAGAATCAGTAGAAAGTAAATTAAATATTTTTTTGATTGGTTTTTCATAACAACACCTTTCAATTTTTATATTTCTTTGACAGCTAAAAAATTAAAATGGTTTATTCTTTACTTAGCATATTGCCGTAAGTTATTTCAATTTTTTTTAGAAATCCTTTTCATCATCTTCTATTTCTAAATCCGGTATTTGTGTAAATGCAATTCTCATCGGGGCCGAATGTCTCGCAAAGTGAGAGGTAGCGTAATAAGCAGATGTAAATCCATACTTCTTATTCAGCTTATCAACAGCTTTGTTAAGAGATTTTATTTTATCATAATCTTCAAAAAAGATTGGTGTACTCTGATCTTCATCAAGTAGCTTAAACAGAGTTACTCCAACGGCTAGTGGTTTTTCTTTTCCCGCCGGATATCTTTCCCAAACTTTTTCCAATGCCTTCATAAGCGTAATAGTATTTTGCGTCTGTGAAAAACTTATTTCTTCTCTCCATTTAGTTCTACCCAAAAATCTTACTCCCACAGACATTGCACCGGCAGCATATCCAAGATAACGCATTCTCATTGCTGCCTTTTGTAACAACCGGTTCATCACTGCGAAAGCATCATCCTTATTTCGTTCTTTAGGCGGAAGAACATGCGAGTGGCCGATAGTCTGTCTGTGCGTTGGAGGTCTTTTAACATCTTCTCCTCGAAGTTGTGCATATATTCTTTCACCTTCGATTCCGCCCCATGCCTCTCTTAAACGCGATTTGGGCAAGGTGCAAAGTGCTTCAACAGTATAAATTCCATACCGCTTTAAACGAATTTCCATTCTTCTTCCGATGCCTGTTAAGTCTCTAAGTTTTAAATTGAAAAGACAATTCGGTAAATCTTTATCCTCGATCACAACTAATCCGTCGGGCTTTTGCATATCTGTTGCGGTCTTTGCAAGAAATCTATTAGGGGCTAAACCGATTGAACATTTTAAATACTCACCTACTTTTTCCGAAATTGTTTTTTTTATTTGAAGCGCTAACTCTACCGCATTTTCGCGAATTTTTTGTTTACCAATAAGCGAACATGATACTTCATCAATAGACATTTCTTGATCAACATGAACACATGATTCTATTGCTTCAACTAATTTGTGGTGATACTCAATATAAAGGCGGTGATGCGCTTCAACTAATTTTAATCCAGGACAGATTTTTTTTGCGTCGGAAACTAATGTGCCTGTTCTAACGCCAAATTTTTTTGCCTCATAACTTGCGGCAATACAACACGTAGTGTCTGCCATCATAGGAACAACTGCAGTCGGTTTATTGCGAAGTTTAGGATTAACCTGCTGTTCAACAGAAGCAAAGTATGAATTGAAATCTAAAAATAAATTTCTGAGAGGCATTGAAATAAAATCCAAAAAAATAAAATTACTTCATTTACTCGTAATGAGTCCACATTCGAATTACTTTAACAATTTTTTCTTTTTGATATACTTGATAAACAATTCGATGCTGATAATTTATTCTACGGGAATAAGCGCCTGTTAAATCACCTAGTAATTTTTCAAATGGCGGATGAGTCTGGAAAGGATTTTCTCTAAGAATTCTAATAATGTTTTGCGCTTTAATCTGTAAACCCGAAATAGATAATTTTTTCGCGTCTTTTTGCGCTTGATGTGTAAAAACTAATTTCCACTTTACCATTTAATTTCCGAAGAACATTTTTTGATTGGAGTCTTCATTCCCTTGATAATTGATTCTCTCATTCCAGGTATGGAAATGAGGTAAAGTGTTTCCTCAATTGACCTCCAATCTTCCTCTGAAACTAAAACTGCATTTGTTCTTTTACCTGTTATATAAATCGGGTGACTTGCTTCCGCCGTTTCATCAATCAATTTATAGAGAGTTGCCCGTGCATTTGTTGCTGTAACTGTTTTCATTTTTTTGACCTTTTTAGTTTATGCAAACGTACGTAATTAGGGACGTTTATTCAAGTACGATTAACTATATACAACCGCACTCAAATACCCTACAACTTCGGAATTGTCGCCGGTAACATCGCCGGAATCTGTACGGGAAAGAACTTTTGATTTTTTCTTGTTGAACAAAGCTGCGGTTTTCATCATTGTAACAATAGTCCCGCCGCCGCATGCTTCACATTTTCCGACTTCTAAATCATTCTGCAAGTTTTCATAATCAAATTCTGCTATTCTTTTTTCAACAATGGAATCGCGTTTATCGGCTTGTTCTTTTGAGTAAAAGTGAGAGAGATCTGAACTCGCAACAATTAATGTTTCATCATTCATAACGCTTGCGAGTCTTTGAGAAAGTTCGTTAATACACATTCTATTTTGATCACCCATCACAATAGGAACAATAGAAAAATCATTCATCGTCATTTGCATGAAAGGAATTTGAACTTCAACAGCATGTTCGGCGCGGTGTCCGCTAATTCCATTAAAAATGATTTTACTGTCAAGAATCAACTCATATCTCATTTTTTTATTTATCGGAACTTCTCCAAGCGGAGTTTTATACGCGTCGCCGTTATAAATAGAAATCCCGGCGAAATATTCTCTGTGACTCGGCGAAATAACAATAATAGTTTTATAATTTTTCCCCTTAACTGCATTATAAGCAAATGCCGCCGTTTTTCCCGAATAAGCATATCCTGCATGAGGAGATACAATTCCTACTACATTTTTAAATTTCTCTTGTGGTTTATAAGTGTCAAGCAGATGCTGAATATCTTCTTTTAATTTAACGGAAGAGGCGGGATAAAACATTCCTGCAACGGCAGGCTCACGAACGTTTTTCATTTTGCCTCCATATTAGATTCTGAGCTTGCCGAAGAATCACAAAAGATGGTTGCAGTAAAAGCATAAAGTTTAAGTTTCTTTTCTTTCCAATAATTCGATGGAAATCCCGACTTCAGACAAATTGCATCGAGAAACTGTTCACGGTTCATGTGGTGTTCTATTGGAACTTGGGGAAGCAAAAGTCCGCGCCTTCCTTTTTCTTCAAGAATTAATCCGTGTTTGCCGATTTCTATTTCATCATAATTGTTGAGCGGGAATGGTTCTGACAAAACTGAGATTTCTATCGAGAGGTCACTAATTTCCGATTGACGAACAGAAGGAAATCGCGGATCATTTTGTGATGCTTGCTTTGCCGCATCACATACCGTTTCGAATAACGGTCTATCCGAAATTATATACCCGATACATCCGCGCAGCGAACCGGATTTTGTAAGCGTTACAAATGCGCCCGCATGGGATTTGAAAATAGGATGTTCTTTATAATCCGGCTCGGAGATTTTCTCTCCGGTAAAAACAGATTTAATTAAAATACGCGCAGTATCTAGAAGAATTTTTTTCTCTTCCAATGAAATATTCATTTTAATCTTGCTCTTAATCTATTTTATATACGACTACCTCATTTTTTTCGCGGAGAAGAAAAAGATATTTTTTATAAATAAAGAATGAATCGGTAAATAATGCCGTTGCATTAGCATTTAATATCTCCGATAAAATCACCTTACTTGAGTGAAGATCAACTATAAAAAATCTATTTACAAAATTATTCTCAAAAACTTTTGTGTGATAGTTAAAAAAGAGCAGATCATTCTTTGAACTGTACTCTACTTTACCTTCAACAATTGTATCCTTCGTCTGTTTTTGTATTGCTTCGGCAATTCTAGAATCTATTTCATCATTCGATAATACTTTAGGATAAAGATATGAACCCCAATTCTTTTCATTTTCTGATAACTTTTGTAATGTGTTTACCTTTTTATGGTCCGATCCAAATTCCTCAATTAACTTTCCGCTTAAATAATCTAAAGTCGAAAAAAATCTTTCTTCAAATCCTTGTTTAAATCCATAAACTTTATCGTTGCTAACAAATAAAAAAGAGAATTCATTGTTTGTCCATAAAATATTTTGCGATGCAATATCAAAAGCAATTATTCCTTTATGGTGAGGCATATCCGGTTTGGGAAAATAATGGAAGAAAATAATGTCTTTGTAAATTTCCTCTATACCAATCCAGCATTTTTCTTCGAGCTGTAAATCATGAAAAATATTTTTTTCATTTTCCAAGTAATAGCAATTAAAAAAAACTTCTTTTGTGTTAAGATCACGTGTTTCCAGAATAAGCTTATCGGAATCGGAGATTAGGATTCTCCAAATTTGTTTATCTGATTTATATGTGAAATGTTTTTTCATCTTTCTCCTTTGCACACTTGCCGGTTAATAATTCCAAGCGTCTGCGTTCAAATGCATGTAAGTTTGCGAAGAATTAAAGAGGTTTGAATTTGGCAGTGAAGTGTCTAAGCATCGGAGCTTCGTAAACTATTTTGTAACCTTTCATTTTACTTCTATTCTTATAAACCTCTATTAAAACTTCAGCAACATAATCAACATGACTTTGTGTATAAACTCTTCTTGGAATTGCGAGGCGAACAAGTTCCATCATAGCCGGAATCAATTTTCCATGTTCATCATACTTTCCAAACATAACACTGCCGATTTCACACGCACGAATTCCGCCCTCAATATAAATTTCACACACTATTGAGTGCCCGGGATATTGTTCCGGTGGAATATTCGGTAGAAATCTTTTTGCATCAATATAAATTGCATGTCCGCCCGGCGGTTCAATAATTGGAATCCCGGCGCTAAGCATTTTTTCACCGAGATATTCCGTACTGCGAATTCTATATTGTAAATAATGCTCGTCAACAATTTCTTCCAAACCTTGAGCAATTGCTTCAAGATCCCGTCCAGCTAATCCACCGTAAGTAGGAAATCCTTCCGTTACAATTAATAGATTACGGCATTTCATTGCAAGTACTTCATCGTTAAGCGAAAGCCATCCGCCTATATTTACAAGCGCATCTTTCTTTGCGCTCATTGTTGAACCATCCGCGTATGAAAACATCTCCTGGCAAATTTCCAGAACAGATTTATTTTCATAACCATTTTCCCGAAGTTTGATAAAATAAGCGTTCTCTGCAAAACGGCAAGCATCAAGAAATAAAGGTAAGCCGTATTTCTTACATACATTTTTTACTTCTCTAATATTTTGCATCGAAACGGGTTGCCCGCCGCCGGAATTGTTTGTTACTGTTAGAACAATTAGGGGAATATTTTCTTTACCGACTTTTTTGATGAACGATTCGAGAGCATCAGTATCCATATTACCTTTGAAAGGTGCGCGCTGTTCAGGATGTTTTCCAATTTCCACTAATAGATCAACTGCTTCTGCTCCGGTGAATTCTATGTTAGCTCGTGTTGTATCAAAAAATGTATTGCTTGCAAAATATTTTCCCGGCCCTCCGAGAATAGAAAAAATTATTTTCTCCGCAGCCCTTCCTTGATGGGTAGGAATAATAAATTCATTACCGGTAATTTTTTTCACAGCTGTTTCGAAATTGTAAAAACTTTTTGCCCCTGCGTATGATTCATCGCCCCGCATTACCCCAGCCCATTGATCGGAACTCATTGCAGATGTACCGCTATCCGTTAACAGATCAATCAACACATCATCAGCATGAATTAAGAAAGTATTATATCCCGCTTCATTTAATATTTTAATCCTTTCTTCTTTTGTGGTAAATCTAATCGGTTCAACAGATTTGATTTTGAAAGGTTCAATAATAGTTTTCATAAAGTCCTCAGTATTGGATGAAATTTTTCCTTTGAACAAAATTACGAATTATTCTTTTTGAAATGACGAAAGAGTAACCTTCGAGGTTACTTCTTTACAACCTCGAAGGTTGTTTAAGAAGGGAAAAGGAAGAAAAATAATATGTAAAGTAAACTTGACTTTTTGTAAAGGATGCTATATTTTAATCTTAGAAAATTTTAGAGGTTGTTATGAAAAATATTCTAAAGAATTTCCCGTTTCCTTATAAGACGGGTATTTTAATTTTTTCAGCAGTAATGATTTTTCTTCCTATTATTTTAATTAACATATTCGATTCAAAAAATATTATTGAAACAAAACCCTATCTATTCAGATTAATTCTACTTATCCCCTCATTAATAGCTACAATAGGATTTATCTATTGTACTCTCGGATATCATTTTCAAATTCTGCGCGGAGACGAACTTAAACTTAAGATTCATTTAGAATCATTGAACATTGCCTTTACAACAGCACTTGTATTTTTATTTATACTGATTTTTGTTTTTTTGAATTTCGCTCCTTCAATGCTCAATTACATGTTGGTAATTCTTGCTGTGATAGCAATTATAGCTTATGTATTAGGTGCCGAGTTTGT
>VEPI01000131.1 GCA_012026935.1 Melioribacter sp.
TGAAAAAATTTGTGGATAATTATCCTCAGCACGACGATATGACGCTGGTTATTTTAAAAAGGTTGTGATAGAAATTTTTTTTACTCACTAAGTTTCTCTTAATATCGGCTAGCAACTATTAATTTCTTCTTTTCTATAGAATCTCTCTTTAAATTCATTCAGGTTAAATAGTTCTTGGGCTAAAGCCCGAATCATAGTGGGTGTTTTTTACCCACGACATAAATGTCGTGGGTATTTTTTATAGCCACGAGCTTTAGCTGTGGAGCAGAATTCCACACTACATTTGGACTTTAGTCCACAGATTATTATTTTTTATCTGACTGAATTGCTTTCACCTCTTACTATTTGATTGGTATCAATTATTAATTTAAGTTGCATTTGCAACAAAGGCTTACCCGCTATGGGGAAACTATTTCGAATAATCCTTTCTAGTTATCTCTCTCGAATTATAAGTCGTAAGACTTTAAATATATAACAAAATTTATTTTTTCCTTTTCTCAATTACTTTTATACAGATACTCATGACATTGATTGAGTTGAGAGAATGGAATTATATCATCCTTCTACGCAAAACTAGTTATGATTCGTTTTAAGAGAGGACAACCATGAATAAAACATTTTTAACATTTCTAATTTTCATAATTACATCCATTGTATTTGGTCAGGCAGGATTAAATACGACACAATTCAATTTTAGTTTTGAAATAATAACGTCCTCCAATCAAAAACTTCCAGATAATTGGTTTCAATGGGGTCGCGGTTATAATCTTTATGTTGACACATTAGTAAAACATAATGGGAAAAATTCCGTTCTCCTTCAATCACCAGACAAAAGAACAAAAGATGACTTCGGCTGTGTAGCTTACCGGATCCCGGCAATATTCGAGGGAAAGGAAATTGAGTTGAAGGCATTCATGAAGCTGAAAGATGTTAAAGAAGGTCCTATTGGATTGATGCTTCGACTTGATGGTGATTCAGTTATTTTGGGATTTGACAATATGCAGCAAAAGAATATTCAAGGAACATCAGATTGGACAATGTATTCTGTAAAGTTGCCTTATTCAAAAAATGTAAAAACTATTATTATTGGGGCATTACTTTCTGGTACCGGGCAACTTTGGGTTGACGACTTTGAAATTCTTATAGACGGTAAGGCCATTAAACCAAAAGAGTACAAAGCAGACAAGGACTATGAATTTGATGAAGGTTCAAAAATTAAAATATTTATACCTGCTGAAGAAAAGATCAATGATTTGAAAATTCTTGGGATGGTTTGGGGTCTTTTAAAATACTATCATCCGACGGTTGCAAAAGGTGATATTAATTGGGATTATGAATTATTCCGCATTCTGCCGAAAATTCTAAAAAGCAATTCAAAAGATGACCGCAATAAAATATTGTCGGAATGGATTAATAGTATAGGAGCGATAAAAGAAAACCAAGAACCGCTTAACATTGATAAAAGTAAAATTAAATTTGTGCCTGATCTAGAATGGACTAAAGATGAATCAGAACTTGGGAAAGTTATAGTTGCTCAATTGAAAGAGATCAAAATTGCCAAAAGAAACTCACAAAATTATTATTTGAATTTTAATGCATCCGGAAATGCAATATTCGAACATGAAGACCAATATAATAAAATGACATTTCCTGATGCGGGATTTAGGCTGCTTACTCTTTACCGATACTGGAATATTATCCAATATTATTTCCCTTACAAAAATTTAATCGAAGATGATTGGAATCAAGTTCTGCGCAATTTCATACCGGAATTTGTGAAATCAAGCAACTCTTTGGAATATCGTTTAACAATTCTTAAACTGATTGAAAAAATTCATGACACTCATGCCTTCATTCGGGAAAACGATAGATTTCTTGATACGGTTATGTTGGATTACTTCGGGAAATATACAGTTCCATGTCAAATATCTTTTATTGAAAACAAAGCAGTCATTACAAAGATTTATTCGGGTGCAGATTCCACCATTCAACTTAAAGTTGGTGACATAGTTGAAAAAATAAACGGAGAAAGCGTTGATGAAATTATCAAAAGAAGACTTCCAATAACGGTTGCATCAAATTATTCCACAAAACTTAGAAATATTGCCTATGATATTTTAAGAAGTAATAGTGAATCCGTTCCAGTTACATATTTACACCACGGACAAATGAAGACAGATAATGTTAAAGGTGTGAAGTTGGGAAAAGATTATAGCACCTCTTCAAAAATTCAAAAGAAGTCTTGGAAAATGCTAGACAACAACATTGGATATTTATTTATGGAGACCCTAAAAGAATCCGAATTACCTGAGATAATGAAGAACTTTCAGAATTGTAAAGGTATAATCTTTGACCATAGATGTCGTTTTGGAAGTTTATTATATTCTTTAGGTGAGTACTTGATGCCTGCTCCAATTCAATTTGTAAAATTTTCTCGAACCAATTTTGACATGCCAGGCATGTTCACTTTTACTGATGCTGTAACGGTTGGTAAAAATAATCCGGATTATTATAAAGGCAAGGTTGTAATTATTGTTAATGAAATTACACAAAGTGCGGGTGAATTTCATTCAATGGGGTTCAGAAAAGCACCTAAAGTAACTGTAATCGGAAACACTACTGCAGGTGCTGACGGAAATGTTTCATATTTTAATTTGCCCGGTGGTATTACAACAAGGATCACCGGACTTGGTGTTTATTATCCGGACGGAGGAGAAACCCAAAGAATAGGAATTGTTCCTGACATTGAAGTTAAGCCTACGATCAAAGGAATTATTGAAGGAAGAGATGAATTGCTTGAGAAGGCGATTCAAATAATTAAGGACGAGAAATAAATACAACATAAAAAAGAGTCGGTCGCAAGTTGCGACCACCTAAAAAATGGGGTTATCTATGAAAAAATTATCTTTGCTTCCTAACAAGTTGATAGAAAAAAGAATTTTATTTATACGTGGTCAAAAAGTAATGATCGATTCTAACCTTGCTAAACTTTATTGCTCATCAACAAAACGATTGAATGAACAAGTAAAAAGAAATAGTGTGCGTTTCCCGTTTGATTTTATGTTTCAGCTTACTTCAGAAGAAAAAGCTGAGGTAGTCGCAAATTGCGACCACCTCGAAAAGATTTGAGGTTCCAATTTGAAACCTCAAAAAATAAATAGGTGGTCACAAATTGTGACCACCACATAAGAAGAACTGGTGACAAATTGGCACCAGTTGCTTTATTAGTTTTGTTATAAAACGGGGAATAAAAATGAAACAAACCTATGTAGTTCCAACTGAATTGATCGTCCACAAAATATTTTTTATACGTGGTCAAAAAATAATTCTAGATAGAGACCTTGCTGTTTTGTATAAAATCGAAACTCGGACATTAAAACAAGCGGTTAAACGAAATAAGGAAAGATTTCCAAAAGATTTTATGTTTATTCTAACTCCAGAAGAAATCTATCAGATGGTATCACAGAATGTGATACCATCAAAAAGTTTCTTTGGCGGTGCAAATCCGATGGCATTTACTGAACAAGGTGTAGCAATGCTTTCCTCAGTATTGAAAAGTAAAAGAGCCATTGAAGTAAATATTTTAATAATGCGTGCTTTTGTTCGTTTGCGCGAAGTATTGGCATCACATAAAGACCTCGCTCAAAAACTAAAAGAACTTGAATCTAAATTTGAAGGACATGATGAACAGATTAAAGATATAATAGAAGCAATTAACCAGCTTCTTTTGCCACCCGAAAAACCAAAACCGCAAATTGGTTTTCAAGTGAAAGAACCAAAACAAAAATACTCATCAAAAAAGCAAAGCTAATTTTATTTCGTAACCTTGAAGGTCTAGAAATAATGACCTTCAAGGTTTTCTAATTTGTCCAATCAATTACTGTTTGTGAGCTGACTTTTGAATTATCAATTTTATCAATTACGGTTATAGTAATTAAATATTTTCCGATTTTTGCTTTCGTTAAATCAAGCTGATAATGTATCTGCGGATTAACTTCTGCAGATTGATATTTTGAAGAAAAAGAAATTCCTTCTCCTTTACCAAATCCAAAAAACCTGCCGATATCAGAAATAGTTTTTTCTAATCCTGATGTATTGTCTTCAGAATATTCTTTTATTTCAACTTCCTGTTCATAATCAGTAAAGCCGGAAGAATTCTTTTTCAAATTATAAACCTCATAATAAATGTAAATTGGTGTGC
>VEPI01000058.1 GCA_012026935.1 Melioribacter sp.
GCCGAATAATTAACACACTTTAATTTTTATGGCCGTTTCATTAGCAATTTTGAAACGGCTTTTATATATCTACTCAATTCTAAAAACGATTTCAATTCTTATTATTTCTGAAACAAAGAATTTTAATTTCTCTTTTCTTGAAAATGAAAATTTTTTGTTAACAACAATTCAAATTTAATCTCAAAATGCAGATTTATCTCTGGCAACAAAGTTGATATTTATAAATATCAACTATTGGATAAAAAGTATGAATAACTTAAATATCTCTAAAGACGAACCGATTTTTCCAATTAGTACGGCAGCTAAACTTCTCAAAATTTCTGTTCATACAATGAGAATGTATGAACGTGAGGGTTTGATAATTCCCTTTCAAAAAGAATCCAAACAAAGACTTTATTCGAAAACTGATATTGAAAGAATTGAATGTATCCGAAATGCAATTAATGAGTCAAAGATCAGCATTAACGGAATTAAAATGATGTACTCATTAGTTCCGTGCTGGGAAATAATTAATTGTACTGTCAAAAATAGAAAGATATGTTCAGCTTATAATCAGCATAGCGAACCATGCTGGAAGAGCAAACACCCAAATACAATTTGTGTTGATAAAAAATGCAGAGAGTGTGAAGTTTATAATTCTTTCGGCAATTGCAGTAGTATAAAAGAAAAAATTAAATCGTTAACAAGAATAAAAAATAATTAGTGCGAGATATCTATATGAAAAAACTTATAATTCTTGGTGCAGGAACAGCAGGCACAATGATGTTGAACAAACTTCATCCGGTATTAAATAAAGATGAATGGCAAATAACAATAGTAGATCAGCATGAAACACATTACTATCAACCGGGATTTCTTTTTATTCCTTTCGGTATTTATACATGTAAAGATGTAATTAAACCCAAAAGAGATTTTTTCCCTTCCGGTACGAATGTTATAAAATCCGAAATAGAAAAAATTGAACCCAAAGAAAATCGTGTAATACTTAAAAGTGGTCAGGTTCTCGGTTACGATTACTTAATTATTGCCACCGGTTCAAAAATTGATCCGACTGAAACCGAAGGTATGAAAGATGGTCTCTGGCACAAAAACGTTTTTGACTTTTACACAGTTGAAGGCGCATGTGCATTAGCTAATTTCTTTAAACACTGGGAAGGCGGTAAACTTGTAATAAATATTTCTGAGATGCCTATTAAATGTCCTGTTGCACCCCTGGAGTTTGCCTTCTTGGCGGATTGGTATTTTACCGATAGGGGAATACGAGATAAGGTTGATATTCATTTTGTTACTCCGCTTCCGGGTGCATTCACAAAACCAAGAGCTTCAGATATACTTGGTGATTTTCTAAGCAAGAAAAATATTCATCTAACAAGTGACTTTAATATTGCAAGAGTTGATAATGATAACAAAAAAATTATTTCGTGGGACGAACAAAAAGTTAAATTTGATGTGTTGGTTACAATTCCCACCAACAAAGGTGATGAAGTAATTGCCAGGAGTGGAATGGGTGATGAATTGAATTTTATTCCAACCGATAAACACACATTAATGGCTGAAGGATATAATAATATTTTTGTAATTGGTGATGCAACAAACCTGCCGAGTTCAAAAGCCGGTTCGGTAGCACATTTTCAAGCAGATATTTTATTTGAAAATTTTATGGACGTTATTGAAGGATTGGAACCCAGAGCGAAATTTGACGGTCACGCAAATTGTTTTATCGAATCCGGATTTGGTAAAGGAATCTTAATCGATTTTAATTACGATACCGAGCCCTTGCCTGGTAAATTTCCTCTCCCGGGTGTCGGTCCTTTTTCATTACTGGAAGAAACTAAAATGAATCACTACGGAAAAATAATGTTCCGCTGGATGTACTGGAATTTCCTACTTAAAGGAGTTGAACTACCGATTGAGGCTAATATGTCAATGGCAGGAAAGAGGTTTTAAATGGAAGAGAAAAATTTACAAATTCAAATAAATGAGCTTAACTCAAAGCTCGATATTATTATTGAAGAAATAGAACTTCAACGAAAACACAGAAGTGAAGTGGAAGACTTAAAAGAAGATTTGATGAGAGTGGGTAAAGATTTCTATGAAACTGCGGTTGAGGAACTTGATCAAATACACGATCACGTAAATACGAAAGACATTTTGCATTTTGGAAAATATATGCTGAGAAATGTTAACACAATAAGCAAAGTAATTCAGCAATTGGAAAGCACAAAAGATTTTTTGAAAGATGCTTCACCGCTTATAAGGGAATATCTTATTGATTTCATGGCTAAGCTGGATGAGTTTGACCGCAAAGGATATTTCGAGTTCGTCAAAGAATCCCAAAATGTTGTTGATAGAGTTGTAACGTCTTTCAGTAAAGAAGATGTAAAAGCACTAGGCGATAATGTTGTGACAATATTAAATACAGTTAAACATTTAACACAACCCGATATGCTCCACACCGTTAACAACGCAATCAACGTTTATAAACAACTTGATATTGAAGTTAGTAAAGACGTGTCATTATATAAATTATTTAAGGAATTAAACACGCCGGAAGTTAAAAGAGGAATTGCATTCGCAATCCAATTCTTGAAAAATATTGCTAATCCGCAACAACAAATTTCAACTGAAAATAAAATGTTAAACAATTCAATTAATTAAAGGAGTAATGAAATGGCAGTTAAAGAATATGCCGGTAAAATGATTGAGCTTGATGCTGACGGTAACCTGGCAAATCTTAATGAATGGAATGAAGATGTAGCTAAAGCCGTAGCTGTTGAAGAAGGAATTGAAGCTTTAACAGAGCGTCATTGGGCAGTGATTAATTATATGAGAAAAGAATTTTCAGAAAAAGGTGATGCACCTTCAATCAGAAAAATGACTAAAGAAAGCGGAGTTGATACTAAAGAACTTTATGCGCTTTTTCCAAAAGGACCTGCAAAGAAGGCCGCACGTATAGCCGGCTTACCGAAACCAAAAGGTTGTATTTAAAAAGGAGAAATAAAAAATGGATGAACCAATTAAAAAAATTTCGATTGTAGTTTCAAAAGGATCTCTTGATGGAATTTATCCCGGATTAATTATGGCTAACGGTGCACGAATGGAAGGAATTGAGGCAACATTATTTTTTACTTTCTTTGGATTACATGGAGTTATAGATAAAAAGATGGATAAAATTAAAGTTGCCACGGTTGGCAATCCTGCAATGTGTGTGCCTTCGGCAATTGGGCCCGGTCTGCCAACATGGATGGGTGCAATTCCTGGAATGTCATGGTTTGCAACCGGAATGATGAAAAAGGAAATGGAGAAATTAGATATTCCTCCTGTGAGGGAATTTATTACAATGATTCATGACGCCGGTTGCGAAATCTATGCATGCAAAGCAACGGTAGATATGTTTCATTTAACTAAAAAAGATTTTTGTCAGGAAGTTGATGATATAATTTCTGTTGGTCAGTTTTATGAAAAATCTGTCGGTTCGCAAATAATTTTTACTTGATGTTATTTTAAATTAATTAAGAGTAAGATAAATTTAGGTTTATCTTACTCTAATTTTAAATATTGAATAGCTTATAAATGTCATCCAATCTGTAGTTCTTGATAAACTTCACCAGTATTTTGTCTCTAACAACAAATACAACATTTCCGCTAAAATTATTTTTTGAATTTAATAATTCTGTTATACCGGGCTCCAATCCTTTCCCTTTAAGTTCCAATGGTCCAACCTCATCAATAATTAACCACTCGATGTTTTTATTCAAACAATCCTTTAAAATTTTTTGACACCAACTGAAAGTATTTTTAAGAAATTTATATTCACCTATTTCCAATATCTCTTCATTAGATTTTTCCGATTGAGTTTCAAGTATTTTTAAGGTTCGAGATCCAATATGATATATATATCTTTTGCCGTCTACGACCGGTTGAAATATTCCATCAATATTTTTTTGATCTGATGCCCACTGCATAAGTTTGGTAGTCTTGCCGCTTTTAACCGGACCGGTGTAAACGTAAATATTCATCAATATTTTCAATTGAGCGATTAATGATACAAATGTATTGAAAAGTTTCGTTTTATTAGCACGAATATACGATTTCGTTTAATTCACTAATTCTTAAACATAAATATTTTTGTATTTTTAAATTATAATAATGTGAGGAATATTGAAAGTTCTTGTCACA
>VEPI01000153.1 GCA_012026935.1 Melioribacter sp.
CTTTCGGTTTTACTTGTAATATATTTTCTAGTAAGAGGAAGCAAATCAGAAGCGCCGAATTACTTTTACTTTAATTCCTACACTGTACAATTAACAAACAAATTTCCCGACGATACAACCTGGGGCGGAGGCGGTTCGTTAGGTAATTTAACTAATGATATCGGTAATGGAATATCAGCATCAAAAACAATGGCCGGAATCCCTGTGCCTTCATCAGACCCAACTAACATAGAGTACGGCGAAATAACAAATTTAGAAGAACCGAAAGATTCACTCGTTGGAGGCGGAAGCGGATTGGGAACAGGTAAAGGTACAGGAATAGGAAGCGGAATTGGTAAAGGAATTGGCGATGGTTCTGATTGGGGATTAGGTTCTCGCTCACTTCCATTTGTACCAAGACAGATATTAGAAGTTCTTCCACAAAATGTTGATGGAGAGAAAGGAGAAATATTACTTTTGTTGAAAATTGGAAAAGATGGCTTTGTAAAAGAGCATAAAGTAATTATCAATACGTTAAACGATTCTCCGGGATTGAAAAATGTTTTAGAGGCAGCATATAAATCAAGATGGGAAAAGATAAAGATGGAAGGAACGCAGATCGAATACTGGATTGAGAAGAAATACAGATTTAATTAAAGTTAAATAATGTTAAAAATATATTTCGTAACCACTTAACTTCTTTTATAAAGTATATATACATTTTTTTGACTGGAAATTCTCAAGTAAAGGTTTATCTTATACACCGAAAATTTGTTCCACCTAATATTCATTACTAAAAACGTTAATTAATGAGAAAGGTCTACAATTTATTTTTATTCTTTTTCCTGCTGACTATTTTTTTATTAGTCCAGAATAATATTTCTTTAGCTCAAGATACCGGAACACTTAGGGGTTTAGTAACAGATTCCACTACAGCAGAAGCGTTAGCTTTTTCCAGCGCATATATAAAAGAATTAAAAATTGGTGCAAACACAGATACACGCGGATATTTCTTAATCACATCAATTCCTGCCAATCAAAACTATACTTTAGTTGTTTCTTATGTCGGGTATAGTAGCAAAACAATAGCAATTCGTGTATCGAAAGGGAAATTAAGCCATTATAATATCAAACTTGTTCCGGCCAATATTCAAATGAAGACAATTGAGAGTATTGGAGAACGCATTAGTACAACCGATTCAAAAATTAGTATTGATAGAATCAGCGCCAAGCAGTTGGAATCAACTCCTAAAGGTGTGGAATCCGATGTGTTTAGAACAATAAAATATTTGCCGGGAGTAACTTCAACAAGCGATGTGTCTGCACGTTACTATGTCCGCGGAGGAACGAGTGATCAGAATTTAGTTCTTGTTGACGGTATAACAATTTATAGTCCGTTTCATGCATTAGGATTGTTTAGCGTGGTTGATCCGGATATAGTTAATAGTATTGAATTTTTTAAGGGCGGATTCGGCGCTCAGTTTGGCGGAAGACTTTCTTCTGTAATGAATATTATTTTGAAAGACGGAAATAAAAACCGCCTCTCTTCAAAACTTTCGGGAAGTTTTCTTAGCGGCAAATTCTTAGTAGAAGGTCCAATGGGAGAAGGTTCTTTTATAATTACCGGCAGAAAAAGTTTTTCCAATCAGATCATTAAAAAATTCTTGAATGAAAATAATGTACCGGTTGATTTCTACGATATATCATTTAAAGCAAATTACATTGATGCTAATTTCTTGCCCGGCTCTAAATTTTCCGTAAATGGATTTTCCAGTTCTGATAATTTGAATAGTGCCGATCCAAGTGTGGAAGATTACAATTGGAAATCGAATGCGTTTGGTTTTAAGTGGTTCCAAGCATCCGATGCACCATTATTTTTTGAACTTGGTCTCTCAATCAGCAATTTTAACGGTTCAACTGTTCCGAAATTTAGCGGCAAGACACCTCTCGATAATAAAGTATCTGATCTTGCTCTCAAAATGGATTTCACTTATGTATTTGAAAACCGCGGTGAAATTAATGTAGGATTCCACGTACAGCAGATAGCAACCGATCTAAATTTTGTTAATGCCTTAGGTACACCGGTAACTTTTAATACATCCGGTGCCAATATTATTTTTTATGGAATATATAAACTGGCACAATTTGATTTTTTCAAACTTGATTTCGGAACGAGAGTCAATCTTACAACTCTATCGAGAAACAGTTCAAAGAAAGGATTAGAACCAAGAGTAAATTTAACGTTAATTCCATTCAGTAATTTTTCAATCAAAGGTTCTGTAGGAATTTTCCAGCAGGAGCTTACAACCATAAATGATGAGAACGAGGTAATAAATATTTTTGAACCGTGGATTGTTATTCCGGATTATCTTCCTCCGACAACTGCAACACATTATATACTCGGGTTTGACTACACACCGTTTTCTTCTCTTAATCTTGGTCTGGAATATTATTACAAACGGACAAACAACCTACCAATCGTTAACCGAGAAAAAATTTCAAGTACAGATAGAGATTTTATAAGCGGAGAAGGTGAATCATACGGAGTTGAATCCACTATTAAATTAGATATTGAACCGGTAACGTTTTCTACTTCATATACTCTTGCTTACGCTTATAGAACTGTAAATAATTTAAGATATTATCCAAAGTATGATATACGCCATAGTTTTAATGCAGCATTAGAAGTGAATTTTGGAAGCGGATGGAATACCGGAATAGTTTGGACTTATAATTCGGGATTACCGTTCACGCAAATTGTTGGTTTCTACGATAAATATTATTTCGATAATATTTTTACAAGCTGGGTTAATTTTGACCCAAGGAGACCTTATGGAATTCTTGGTGTTCAGAATATTGAAAGACTGCCGACGTATCATAGATTGGATTTTACCGTATCTAAAAAATTTACTTTCGATCCGTTTAATGTTGATCTAAGCTTCAGCATAATTAATGTTTATAACCGGCAGAATATTTTTTATTTCAAACGGGATACCGGAGAACGGGTAAATATGCTGCCGTTTCTTCCAACTGCTACAATAAAGATTGAACTATGAAAAAATATCTGTCAATAATATCTCTCTTTGTAATTATTGTTTCTTGCGAAGAAAATTTTGAGCCGTTTGGAAATCTAAAAGAAAAATATGCGCTCAATTGCATTATACGCGGAGATACAACTTTTCAAGTAGCCACTCTTACGCGGACTTACTCTAATGACAATTATAATCCTTATTCCAACACAATTGATCCAAATGTAAAAGGAGCCCTTATTAGGGTTTGGAATGGAGATTCTGTTGTAATTTTTAGAGACACAACTTTTAATAGACAGGATGATAGCAAATATCAAATTCCGTATAACGCTTATTACACAAATAAATTTAAATTGGTAAGCGATAAATTAGAAATAGAAGCGATTCTTCCGAATGGAATAAGGCTTACTTCCCAATCTGTGTTACCAAGTCCAATCAAATTTAGTTATGTTGACAAAGTTGTGCCGCCTTTAACAAAAACATACGTTGAATTTATTTGGGATGTAGGAACTATTGATAATGCCTACCTAACCCAAGTCTCAATTTATTATTATTTGAAAAACGACCCGCAGAGAAAAACCAGAATAGCATACGTCCCGGCAAGGTATGTTAATCAAGATGGAAGATCATTTGCAATATATCCTAAACCAAGTAATGATAATAAACTTATTCTAGATGTTGAAACAATTAGTAAAACCATGCAGCTGATATCGGAAGGAGATCCTGATAAAAGTAATTATGTAATACTAGGCCCTTATCTGGAAGTTGCATCATTCAATAAAAGCATGAGTACTTATTTTAATTCTATCTCGCGGACAAATGATGCTTATACTGTTAATCTCAATGAATTAGATTACACTAATATTAATAACGGTATCGGAATTTTCGGAGTATTCTTACATAACTATTGGTCTTTTGATTTTACCCACGCATACATTAAATCATTTGGCTATACACCCGGTCTGGCAGATGTTGTACCGCCAATTTAAGATTATGATAAAAAAAATATTATCCGGTTTCTTAATTATAGTCAGCATTATTTCCTGTGAAAAAGATGTCTTTACGGGACTTGTTGAAAGTCCTATACCTAACTATGGCAAAATATTTATCAGCAGTAATCCCAACGGCTATAAAATATTTATTGATAACAAAAATATGGGTGTTGTCTC
>VEPI01000083.1 GCA_012026935.1 Melioribacter sp.
AATCATCTGTTCTGAACAGTTGGTGGTTTACAATTTTTGCCGCAAGCGGAGTAATATTTGCCGCAGTGTATTTGTTGTGGATGTACCAGCGTGTTGTATTTGGTGAAGTAAAAAATGAAGAGTTGAAACATGAATTGACTGATATGAATTTAAGAGAAATGATTGTGATGGTTCCGATTTTAGTTTTTATAGTCTGGATTGGCGTTTATCCAAGTACGTTCTTAAAACTGACTGAAACATCAACGCAATCAATACTTCAACAAGTAGGAACGTTTACAATAGATTTATTGAAATAGAAAATGAAAATAGAACGCAGATTACGCAGATCAAACGGATTAACGCAGATTGATCAGCGAAAATCTGTCCAATCAGCGTCATCCGCGTGCTATTCATTCATAATAAGAAATTGCAAATAAAATATTTTTATATATAAATCTAAATTATGCCACAGAATAATTACGAATATTTTTTACTGATGCCTCAAATAATAATTGCGGTTGGGATTGTTCTCTCTGTTATTATTGAGATATCTACTAAAAAGAGCGAGCAGATACTTCCTTGGTTTTCAATTGCGATATTTTTTGCAACTGCGTTTTATTCTGTGTTTAACATAAATCAAAATTCTGTTTTGTTTGGTGGAATGATTGAAGTCGGCGGCAAACCGGCAATTTTCAATTTTATTTTTAATATCGGCGCAGCACTTGTTGTTCTCTCCTCAATAGATTATCTAAAAAAATACGGAACGTATTTCGGCGAGTATTATATTTTGATTCAATCATCCGTACTTGGAATGATGGTTATGTCCGGCGCTAAAGATATTATTATGATCTTTATGGGTTTAGAGTTAATGTCTATTTGTTTCTATGTCCTTGCAGGAATTAACCGCAAAAGACTTTCTGCTAATGAAGCATCACTGAAATATTTTTTGCTCGGTGCTTTTACAACCGGGTTTATAGTTTATGGAATTGCATTGATCTACGGAGCTACCGGAACAACAAGTATTCAAAACTTGGAAGAGAATTTTGTCGGTTATTCATCGAATATAATTTTTATTCTTGGGATGATTCTTTTCCTAATCGGGTTCAGTTTCAAAATTGCAACTGTTCCATTTCATATGTGGGTCCCGGATGTGTATCAAGGTTCGGCAACGACAGTAACTTCTTTAATGTCAACAACCGGCAAAGCTGCTGCATTCAGTGTATTGATAATTATTTTATCTGCAGTTTTCAGTTCTAACGCACCGAATGTTTTCAGTCCATACTTTGCAACGATCTCAGCTCTTTCAATGTTATTCGGAAGCATTGTTGCGATCTCACAAAATAATTTGAAAAGAATGCTTGCTTACTCGTCAATCGCTCATGCTGGTTATATGGCAATCGGACTTGCAGCCGGAAATGTATTTAGTGTTGCCGGAATAATTTTTTATCTCGCTGCTTATGCATTTATGAACATCGGTGCATTTACCGTAATTTCGATTGTGGAAGGGGATAATGATTCCAGAACAGATTTGAATTCCTTTGCGGGATTAAATGCTAAGAGTCCTGTACTTGCTGCCACAATGGCTTTATTCATGTTTGCACTTGCAGGGATCCCTCCACTTGCCGGCTTCTTCGGAAAATATTATGTGTTCATTGCAGCTATACAAAGTAAATTAACCTGGCTTGCTATACTTGGTGTGCTGTCAAGTGTGATAAGTGTTTATTTCTATATCCGTGTCGTTGTCTTTATGTATTTCAAGGATGCAACTGAGGATTTCAATATCAATATCTCACCATTCAGTTTAGCGGCTGTAGTAATTACAGCATTGTTAATATTAGTTTTTGGTATTCTCCCCGATACTTTAATGAATGTTATAACTTCTGTGCTAAAATAGAATGCAGATTATTATGATTGTTTATGATTAATCATGATAAATCATAAGTATCATAAAAGATCAGTGTTCCATGGTTTGTTTTTGGGTTTGTTGTATCCCGCTGCTCCAAACGGCTGAAGTTTTTCAAGCCACAAATCTTCCAATGTTTTAAGATCATCATCATATTTATATGAAGGATCGTCTTTCGGTTCTAATGTATCCAGCACTTCAAATGTAAAATTTTGTTCACCATATTTAGTGTAATCTTTTTGCAGTTCACCGTTAACGTGTACACCGGAATTTAATTGGAATTTATAACTATTGGATTTACCGTGCAGATTTTTACAGTTGCCGATAAATATTTTCCCGTTAATTAAATTTTTAATTTGATAAATACCCATAGGCGGCAGAGTTTGTTTGTATTGTTTCTTCAATTCTTTTTTGTCAATCATGTTTTATCCTGTAAAGTGAAAATATTTGATTAAAAATTCTTGTCCATACAAAATTATAAAAATAATAAGATTTGTTACTTTAAAAATCGAAATTAGTAAATCGTAATTCATCCTTAAATTTATCCCAATTCTTTCTTATTTTACGCTAAGAAAATCCGAAAGGATAATTTATGATACCACTTTATTCATCACAGCAAGTACGTGAAGCCGACAGTTTTGCAATTAATACTCTCTGCATCCCAAGTATTGTCTTAATGGAAAATGCAGCAAGAAGTCTTTATCATGAGATTATTCTTAATCTTTCCGAGAAATTAGAAAATAAAAATGTCGGGGTAGTTTGCGGTAAAGGAAATAACGGCGGTGATGGATTTGCTGTTGCCCGTCATTTTATTATAAATGAGTATTCTGTAAAAATTATTTCTCTTGGTGCCGAAGAAGAATTAAAAGGCGATGCTCTTACGAATTTCAGAATTATTAAAAATTTAATTAATGAATATCCCTCTTCTAAGTTAATGATTTATGACAGCGTAAAAGATTTATCTCAATTTGAAGATTGTTCTTTAATTATAGATGCTATGCTCGGTACCGGAAGTCGCGGTGAATTAACTGAACCATATAAAGAAATTGTGGAGAAAATAAATCAGTCAAACGCCTACAAAGTTGCAATTGATCTTCCGACGGGTTTGGATTTAGAAAACGCGTACGGAGAGGTTGTATTCAATGCAGATTTTACCGTTACACTTTCTGAATATAAAACCGGATTATTTTACGGAAAGGGTTATGTTAATTGCGGAAGTATATCGAAAGGGACTATTGGAATTGGAAATGAATATTATAGTAAGCTAACCATTAACGATTACTTGATAGAACCTGAGGATGCTTATTTCGGTTTACCGGCAAAAAAATTAGATCAACATAAATATTCTGCAGGAAAAGTTTTTGTTATAGCTGGGAGCGGAAAACTTCCGGGTGCTTCGTTTTTAACTGCAAATACTGTGTTAAGAAGCGGCGCGGGTTCTTCCGTCCTTGCTTTCCCAAAATCTATTAAAATACTTGCTCAGCAGATGCTGGATAGCGCAATTGTTTTTGCTTATGAAGATAACGGGCAAGAAATTCTTAGCGATAAAAATTTAAAAGAGATTGATGATAAAATAAATTGGGCGAATATTGTAGCTATCGGTCCTGGATTAGGCAGAGAACAATCTACTATTGATGCTGTTATTGAGATATTAAAGAAACATAAATCTAAAAAATTTGTAATTGATGCAGATGGAATCTATGCTCTCAGAAATGAAGAATATAAAAAGCTAAATCTGAAAGGGAATGTGCTAACACCCCATCAAAAAGAATTTTCGGATATGATTGGGATTAGCTTAGATGAGCTTGAAAAAAATATTTTGAAATATGGGAAAGCATTCTCTTCTGAAAATGGTTGCTACTTAGTATTAAAAGGTGCACCTACAATTATTTTTAATCCTAATGGAGAAACTTTTATTAATAGTGCGGGTAATCCCGGATTAGCAAAATTTGGAAGCGGAGATGTTCTTACAGGAATCATTGCCGGCTTTCTTGCGCAGACAAATGAAATTGAAGACGCACTCATTAGTGCGGTTTACATCCACAGCTTAGCCGCAGATCTTTTACTTGAAGAAAAAACCGAATACGGCTATACATCAGAGGACTTAATTGATCAAATCCCGCATGCAATCAAATTCATTCTTAATTCGTTTGTATAAATATTTTGGCAGCCACACAATTACTTTAATAATCATCCCGTTAATTGTGTACTGGATAACACTTTTTATTCTGACAACAATTCCTGCTGATAATATCCCCCGGCTATTTAAGAATCAAGATAAATATGAACACTTTATTGCATATTGCGGATTAGGAATTTTATTATCTCTGGCTCTATATTTTCAAAAGAAATTTAAACTAATATCATCCTATGCTTTTTTATTCGCATTACTTTTTATTTTTGCTTACGGAGCTTTGGATGAACTTCATCAACTTTTTGTTCCAGGCAGATATTGCGATTTTTACGATTGGCTAGCAGATTCTTCTGGCGGAATTATCGGGATCGGGATTATTTTTTTATTTGTTAAGAAAATTTCAAAAAAATATTTAATAGATTGAATTAAAGATATAATTGAAAAGTTGATAATTGAAAAGAAACTCACGAAATAATCGTCCTATAATTATTATTACCTTATTTGCGGTTATATATTTAATAGGATTGCTAATGTTAAAATATAATCTCAATAATCTTCCATTTGAAGAATTCAGAGTTGATTATATCGGCAATATTCTTAACATATTAATAACGTTATTAATTATTATCGCCGGTATTTATTTGTCATACGGCAAAAAAAATATAGACAGCAAAAGATCAAATCTAATTTTAGCCTTCCAAATTGTTTCATTGCTTTCTTTAGCTTTTGTTTTCTTTGTACAGAAAATGAATCTTATAAATAACAGTAGTTATGTATTTAACTTTCCGGCAAAAAAAGTTTATGTAGGGTTCTTATTTGTACTCAGCAATCTTCTCCAAATATTTTCATTGATTTATTTATGGGGATTTATAATAGGGAGCGAAAATTATTTTGAACTGCGGACATTAATCCGTACAGCAGCTGCTGTTGTAATCCTATTTGTATTTTCGCTTCTGTATGTTTGGAATGTCAAAGTATATGATGAATCGAAACTTATTCAAACAAAATATGATTATGGTTTTATTCCGGGTGCTGCGGTATATAGCAGAGGTAAACCAAGTCCCATCTTTGAAGCAAGAATAAGAAAAGCCTTTGAATTATACCGTGAAGGAAGAATTAAAAATATTCTATTAACTGGTGGAAAAGCTCCCGGTGAAATTAGTGAATCTGAATCCGCATTTAACTATTTAACAAATTTAGGGGTTCCGAGGAAAGATATTGTAGTAGAAGCCCGTTCTTCCACGACATCAGAACAAATAAAATATCTTAGAAACGAAATTCTTACATTAAAAAATAATAATACTGTTCTGATAATATCAGATGGATTTCATCTTTCAAGGATTATTCAAATTGCTAATTTTTTCAAAATAAAAACAATTGGTGTATCATCGGATTATTCGATGTCTTTAAGTAAAACAATTTTTTACCGTGCTAGGGAAAGCGTTGCTTTACTTTTATTCTGGTTTTTTGCTATTTAGTATTAAGCTAACATTGCTCTTTTGTTATTTGAAATTAAGAGGTTAGATTTACCGTCGAAATTTTAAGATGTTATCATAAAAAATGAAAAAATCTAATAGAAGAGAACTAAGGGAAAAGGCGCTGCAGGTTTTGTACGCTTACGAATTTAACGGTGAAGGATTAGCTTCTTTAACTGAGGGGATACTTACGGATGTTAACTTTCCTACCGACAAACAATTTGCAAAATCATTAATTGAGAGAGTTGTTGCAAATCAGGAACAGCTCGAAGAAATGATAAAAGAGAAAGTTGAAAATTGGGAAATGGAGCGTATCGCTCTTATTGATCGCATTTTATTGAAGATTGGAATTGTGGAAATACTTTACTTCCCGGATATTCCGCCTAAAGTTTCTATAAATGAAGTAATAGAAATTGCAAAAGATTATTCAACATCCAATAGTGGAAAATTTATTAATGGTATTTTAGATTCGATTTTAACAGAAGCAAAAAAGGACGGAAGATTAAATAAAAGCGGTAGAGGACTTGTTGAAGAATCCTTACCAAAAAAATCCGATGAAGATTAAAGAGAACGAAAGATTTCGGGTCTTTATCTGGACTCTCTTCGATTTTGCCAACACGTCATATTCAATAGTTGTAGTTACATTTCTTTATGCCGTTTATTTTAAGCAAACTGTTGTAGAAGGAAAAGCGGTCGGGGATTTTTATTGGAGTATCGGTACAAGCATTTCCATGTTGATCACAGCATTAATTTCACCGGTATTGGGAGCTATCGCAGATTATTCAGCCGGGAAAAAAAGATTTCTATTATTTTTTACGCTTACATGTATTGTTTCAACTTGTTTACTTTATTTTGTTAATAGGGGAGATATATTTCTCGGACTGACTTTATTTATAATTGCTAACGTTGGTTTTGAAGCGGGATTAGTTTTTTACGATGCATTCTTACCTGAAATTACAGCGCCAAAAAATTACGGCAGAGTAAGCGGTTATGGTTTTGCGATGGGTTATTTAGGTTCATTAACCACATTAGCCTTAGTTTTCCCTTTCATTAAATCGCAAATGATAAAAGAAACTTTCCCGGTTTCCGCCCTTGTTTTTTTCTTATTTGCAATCCCGATCTTTCTATTTATTAAGGATAGCAGAAAATATGTTGTTAGAGATAAATCGTTTTTAAAGATTGGAGTAACAAGAGTATTCAATACAGTTGCACATTTAAGGAACTACAAAAACCTTTCGGTATTTTTGCTCGCATTCTTTTTCTATATCGAAGGAGTAAACACTGTAATTTTTTTTTCCGGTAATTATGCAAGCACAACCCTCCATTTTAGTATGGAAGAGCTTATAGTATTTTTCATTATAGTTCAGACTACAGCCATTGTTGGGTCTCTAATTTTTGGTTTTTTTGCAGATTCTTACGGGCAAAAGAAATCTTTGGTAATCTCATTAGTGATTTGGATATTGACAATATTATTTGCCTTTGCAACTAGTGATAAAAATAATTTTGTCATACTATCATTCTGCAAAATATTTAATTCCGATCCAGAAAAAATATCAAGATCAAGTTTTTATATAGTGGGACTATTAGCCGGAAGTGTAATGGGCGCTACTCAATCTACAAGCAGAAGTTTAATGTCGAAGCTGACACCTTTTGAAAGGAAGACAGAATTTTTTGGCTTCTATTCTTTATTTGGAAAAAGTTCTGCAATTCTCGGTCCGCTTGTCTTTGGTTACGTAAGTTTTATAACCGGGGAACAACGTTTTGCAATCTTAACAATTTGCATCTTTTTTATTATTGGATTAGCTGTTCTTAGTTTTGTAAAAGACGAGAAAGTAGAACAAGAGCAAGTAGAAATCACTTAGTTTTTTGAACGTAACTTAATCTCATAATAAGAAATATTCCCGCGAGAGAAATAATCAGCCAGATTAAACCGATCACAATTGTTGGAACATTAATAAGATCTGATAATATTGAAGCATCTGATATTGCAGAATTTGTTGAAAGTATATCTTCTTTTATATCGAATAGAACATAGATACAACTTAACATTCCGAACAGTTTAAGTATATAAGAATCAATCCTAATGTAGAGAAAAAAGGCAGAGACGAATAATAGAACTGAGTAAAGAACTGTCCATAATATAAGAGAGAAGTTCTGCATCAAACTTACAGAGGTTATTAATATTAAAAGTGCGATTATTATTAATAACCATTTACCAATTTTTTTGTTGTATGTTGAATAAAAAATTAAAAGTCCGAATAACAGACTTCCCAAATAACCTGCAGCAGCAATAAAAATATTATTTCCATTTTCAGTTTCGCATTTACCGCCTAGATCGAAACCGATATTAAATGCAATTACTTTACCACCTGATACAATCGCGCTTATTGCGTGACTTATTTCATGGATTATTACCACGAATAATTTGACAGGATAAACAAGGAAAGTATCCCATAATAGAAAACTAATTATCAAAACGAATGACAGAAAAACCAGTTCGATAATATTTTGGTTCTTGTTTTGAGTTCTAGCCATATTATTTAATTATTCTCTTTTGAAAAAATAGTAAAATAAATCTTGATTAAGATTCCATTAGCGATTAATTTTGTTTGTGTGCGGGCGTAACTCAGTTGGTAGAGTATCGGCTTCCCAAGCCGGTTGTCGCGGGTTCGAGTCCCGTCGCCCGCTCAAAAATATTTAAGTTGTATTGAATCTTAGAAGCAAATGTTCTATAATTGGTGCGCAAAATTTTAGTTTATTGATTTATAAAAAGCCTGGGGGCTTAGCTCAGTTGCCTGTCCCGTTTTTGCGGAGTTCAGGAATTGAAAAATGCTGTTCTTAATAATGTTGCAGTAAATTATTTGGGGGCTTAGCTCAGTTGGTTCAGAGCATCTGCCTTACAAGCAGAGGGTCGGTGGTTCGAACCCATCAGCCCCCACAAACATAATAACCCCGATATCTTCGGGGTTTTTTTTATATGTCAAGTTACTTCGTTTACATATTACGTTCAGATAAAGGACGTTATTACATTGGATGCACTTCGAACTTATCTCAAAGACTTTCTCAGCACAATAGAAAACATAAGGGATTTACTGGAGCAATGAATGAAACTTGGGGATTACAATACTCGTTGGAATTAACAGATAAAATTTCAGCGTTGAAATTGGAAAAGCATCTGAAATCATTCAAGAACAGCTCCAAAGCGATTGATTATTTCAAAAAATTGTTGGTTTAGCGCACTCCGACAAAGTCGGAGGGGTCGGTGGTTCGAACCCATCAGCCCCCACATTTGAAGCCGTGGTTCATATCGAATTGCGGCTTTTCTTTTTTATATTGCTGCTGTAAATTCAATTATAATAATTTTTTTTATTTAATCATGCTTAAACCAATTAGATTATTTTTAATTCTAGCAACAATTTATTCAATTTCTTCAGCTCAGAATGGGATTGTTAAAACTTATTATCCTGATGGCTCTGTTCAATCTGATATTTCTTATGTGAATGATGTATTAGACGGAAATGCTGTATGGTATTATCCTGATGGACAATTAAAATTGGAAAAAAATTATGATAAAGGAATTTTAAATGGCTGGGTAAAAGAATATTACGAGTCGGGCCTCCTTAAAGAAGAATATTTTGTTAAAAACGGTTTCAAAGACGGAACTCATAAAATTTACAACGATGATGGTACGCTAAAGAAAATATCAAATTATGATAACGGAATTCAGACTCAAGACCAGATATTTGGAGGTGACATTGGTAACAAAGTCAAGAATATTCACTCCGAAGTATTTTATACTGTAAATAAAAATACGGTTACTGATTCCGCAAAAGTAAAACCACAACAACAGAAATTTGTACGAAGCGGAATAAAGTATCAATGTAATGTAGAAGTTTGCCCTGAACCTATTGGAGGAATGAAATCTATACAAGATGATTTAGTTTATCCGGAACACGCATTACGCTACGGTTTGGAAGGAACTGTTACATTGAAAGCGAAAATTAGTTCTGATGGGAATGTGTTGACCACAGAAATTATAAGAGGGATGGGTTTCGGTTGTAGTGAAGCCGCAGAGGAAGCTGTACGAAAGACAAAATTTTTACCTGGGGAGAATAATGGCGTACCGGTTGAATCTGAAATTACGCTTAATGTTGAATTCAAGATTTATGAGAAAAAACCTTTCCCTGAATCGAAAGAGAAATAAAATTTAGTAATACTTAATTCTTAAATATTGAAAATCTCGCTTTCCAAAGGGTTTAATTTGTCTCAAAAATTATAGTAATTGTCTTATTGAATGAACACATTCATTTCATTAATATCATTTTGCGCAGTTTTTATTAAAAAGCGATGGCATATTACTTGTGCTCTAATTAATTGAATTTTTGAGAGGTATATCATGAAAAAGACAATAGTATTAATAACAGCGCTCTTCATTTTTATGAGCATAGAGTTAAATGCAAAACCCGATTTTGGTATTTCATTTAGTTTCTTTTATTCTTCTTTAAGACCTTACGGAGAATGGATTCAATTAGATAATGATTTAGTAGTTTGGCGACCTAATGGAATTCACAACCGATGGCGTCCCTATTCAAATGGAAGATGGAGTTGGACAAACGACGGGTGGTATTGGGATTCTTATGAACCATTTGGCTGGGCAACTTATCATTATGGACGCTGGTACGATGATGATTATTACGGATGGATCTGGATACCGGATTATGATTGGGCTCCGGCATGGGTAGAATGGCGTTATGATGATGATTATATCGGTTGGGCACCGCTTCCTCCATACGCAAGCTTTGAAATAAATTTCGGGATTCATTTTTCTATCGGCTGGCATTCCCATTACAGCTATTGGAATTTTGTAACATATAATCGCTTCTGTGATCACAGAGTTTATAATTACTTCCTTGATGACAGAAGAGTTTCTAGAATTTATGATAACACTAGATACCGAAACAATTATTATTCAAACCGAGATAGAATTATTAATGGCGGAATTGATAAATCATTTATAGAACGAAAAGCCGGCTATAGAATAGCCGAGAGAGAAATTACTCCAATAAATAATTTCAGAGATTATGATCGTGTACGTTCAGAAAGAGGAGATAAGATTTATTCATATAGACCATCAGATAGAGAAGTAATGAATGAACGCACCGCAGAAAGATTTGATATTAAACGAGGCGATAACCGTTCTTCCATTGAAAGAGAAAAAGTAAGAATGCCTATGTCGCGTGAATGGAACAAAGATCAAAATATTAATAGTAACAGAAATTCTGAGAAAAGGCCGGATGTTATTACGGAACGAAATGCAATAAGAAATGATGAGGGTAGAATTCGTAACGAAGTAAATCGAAGCAATGAAAGGGATCAGATGAGAAATAATTCTGAAAGAGAACGATCAAATGTTCCAAGAATTAGCCGCGAGACTCAAAGAGAAAGGCAACCTGTTTATGAGAGACCAAGCAGAAGCGAACGACCTCAAGTTCAAGAAAGAAGAGTTGAACCGAGAAGAGAACAAAATAATGATAGGCCTTCACCACGCGCTGAGAACAGAGGACGTAGTGAAGAACGAAGCCCAAGCAGAGAAAGATCTTCAGAACGTAAAAAGTAATTAACAACCCCGCAACAGCGGGGTTTTTTTATAATCCTTCTTCACTTAGTAAATAACTCATGATTGCAATTGCAGCAGAGCCAAGCTCCATTTCTCTTGGATGTACGGCAGAGTAAACATCATTATCCGAATGGTGAAGATCCATGTATCGTTGATCGTCCGGCACATAACCTAAAAGAGCTTTTGCATTTTTGATCTGCCCGACATCTCCACCGCTTCCACCTTTGCGGACCCAATCTATATTAGCTTTATTTAATATTGGTAACCAGCTTTGCATTTTCATTAATGACACCGAATCTGTTGTTGCAGAAAATCCCCTGGGAGTAAAAGCACCGCGATCCGATTCTATACCGGCAAGATGTTTCTCAAAAGTGTTTGATGAATATTTCCCATATTCAATTCCACCACGCAGACCGTTTTCCTCATTAATAAAAAGAACACAACGAATTGTTCTTTTGGGTTTGACGTTCATTCGCTTTAATAACTCTAAAGCTTCCATGGTTTGAAGAGAGGGGGCTCCGTCATCGTGCGCACCGCAACCTTTATCCCAACTATCAAAGTGACCTCCTGCTACAATAATTTCATTTGGTCGTTCGGTACCGGTTAGTTGTCCAATTACATTGTATGATTGGACATCAGGATAACTTTTACAATCCATTTTAATGGTTATGTTAAGTTTGGGCTCTGACTTAACAGCTTTACTTAAAAAATCAGCATCTATCACGCTAATAGCGGCACTAGGAATTTGCTGAACTTTATCGTCATAAAGCATAACACCGGTATGCGGAACGTTATCATAACTTGCTTGGACCGAACGAACTATGACTGCAACGGCGCCTACTTTTGCAGCTTCTATTGCACCATTAATTCTTTGATCAACCGCCTTTCCATATCCTTCGAATGTGTTCAGTAAACCGTTATCAAATGAACGGTTGTAGAAAACAATTTTACCCTTTGCTTTGTCGCCAAGATTTTTTACTTCCTCTAATCCATTTACTTCAATCACTTCACCGGATATTCCATTTTTAGAGGTACCAATACTTCCGCCGTATGAAGCAATGGTTAATTTTTTATTTAAATACTTTTTTGATTTTGAGATGTATGCACTTTCAACTTTTCCTCTTACCCACTTTGGAACCATAACAGGTTGCATCCAAACTGAATCAAATCCGCATTCTTTCATTTTATTTTTAGCCCATGTAATTGCTTTGGAAGAATTTTCAGATCCGCTTAACCTCGGACCAATAGTGCATAATTCCTTCAACCATCCATAACCTTTTTTGTCTAATAATGCAGAGCGAACAATTCTAACTGCCAGTTCACTATATCTTTGTATTTTTTCTGAAGGTAATTGCTGAGCATTCAGATTAGTTTCTGTGAATATGAAAAATGTAGAAAAGGATAGTGGGATAAGGAGTAAAAATATTTTTCGTGTCAATTTTGCCTCTCAGTTTTTTGTTCGGGCAAAGTTATTAGTAGACTACACTAAAATCAATGCAATCTTTTTAAAACAAAAAACCCCCGTTTGTTTGGGGGTTTTCTTTGGAATAACAAAATAGTTTATCTAGCTTTAACCTTTTTCTCTTTAACAAGTTTCGCAATTTGAGATGTTCCGTTCTTAGATATAGTTCTCAATGCACTTGCAGAAACTCTAACTGTAACGAATTTATTCAATTCTTTTACCCAGATTCTCTTTTTTTGAAGATTTGGCAGAAACCTCTTCTTTGTTTTGTTATGTGCGTGAGAAACACTATTACCAGCCACAGGACCAATGCCAGATACTTGACATCTTCTAGCCATTTTAATAACCTCTTTAATTCGATTTTTGGTGGCGAAAAATAGTAAAAAATAACTTAACGAAAAAATTTTTGAATAAATAAAAAAAGCGGCTTTAGAGCCGCCTTTGTTAAACAATAACAAGGTTATTTAGCCCTCATCCCCAGCTCACGGTCGAGCAGAAATAGGGAAGTTTTATTATCATTCAATAATTTGAATTTGTGGATGATTTGAGCAACTGTTGAAACTTCTTCCACTTGCTCTGTTATGAAATAATTTAGGAATAAACTTGTTGAATAATCTTTTTCTTGTAGAGCTAATCCTGCAAGACTGTTGATTCTTTCAGTAATATAAAGCTCATGTTTATGTGACTCTTCGAAAACTTCCAGCGGAGATTTCCACTTAGACTTCGGTTTTTCAATGCCTTCAAGTAGAACTCTTCCATTTACATCGCTTAAGTATTTAATAAATTTCATTGCATGGCCATATTCTTCTTGAGATTGGACTTGCATCCATTTAGCAAATCCAAACCAGTTCTCAATTTCAAAATATGCAGACATTGATAAATATAAATATGATGAAAATAATTCTGCATTGATTTGTTCATTCAATGCCTTTTGCATTTTCTCGGATATCATTTAGACCTCTAATTGTTTATTAATCTTATTATTGAATTTGAACAAACTTTTTGATGCTCATTATTTGATCTGCTGTTAACCTAACAATTCCGTTTTGGATTAAGTTCTACTTTTATCATTCCCAGACGATAAATTTTAAGAATGTTCATTTTAAAGTCAGTAAATTTATATTGTTAATAATCCTTACTATAAATGAAAGTTTTTTTCAAAATCGTCAAATTTTTATTCTCACTATTAGCTTTATATACTGCATTTTCTATTTTCGTCATACTTTTTTTCAGAATAATTGACCCGCCGGTTTCAGCATTCATCAACTCTAAATCTGATCCGTTTTTAGGATTGGTCTCTTTTTCAGATGTAAGACAAAAATCAGTTCCAATTCAAAATGTTTCAAAATATGCAGCGTTGGCTGTTATTGCATCAGAAGATCAAAAATTCTTTGAACATTTTGGATTTGATTTCAATCAAATTGAAAAAGCAATGAAAGAAAATGAACATAGAAAAAGAATTCGAGGAGCCAGCACGGTTTCCATGCAGGTTGCAAAAAATATGTTTTTATGGTCCGGTAAAAATATTATCCGAAAAGGATTCGAAGCGTATTACACTTTGATGCTGGAATTGCTTTGGAGCAAGGAAAGGATTATAGAAGTATATTTAAATATTGCGGAAATGGGAAATGAAATTTATGGGATTGAAGCCGCTTCGAAAATTTATTATGGTAAACCTTCAATAAAACTAAATCCTATAGAGTCGGCGACAATTATTGCAGTATTGCCAAACCCAACAAAACGAGATCCTCGCAGACCAAGTGGTTATCTAATACATCGACGAGATAATATTTTACGGCAAATGAATTTCATCGGCGGGACAGATATTCTAAAGGAATACATTTCCTATTAATTATTACTTATCTAACGGTACTACCATCTGATTTAATAAATTCCAGGCACTTAGCTAAAATCTTATAAGCATCAGAATTTTTTACTATCGGGAAGTTATAAATGAAATCCGGATTTTCAGTATCTCTACTGTAGTTATAGCTTTTCAATACGTTATTATTCTTATCATAATAAATGATTTGTACAACTCCATATCTAAAAAGTTTTTTATTAATGTGGTAATATGTTTTAATCTTATAGATGTCTCCATTTACTTCTTCCATGGTAATTGCAGAATTCATCTCTTCAAGGGACCAAACATAAATTTCGTCATCTTGAAATCCAGACAAACCGGTTACATTGATATAGAGAGATTTATCTTGCTCAATTGCAATGGGAACCCAATTTTCTGTAGATGATTGAGCTTGTAATGTTCTTGTTTGGGGAAAAATCAAGCAAAGAAAAAAATAAATACAAAAATTTATAATATATCCATTGCGGAAAGGGGGGGATTCGAACCCCCGGTTCCGAAATTCGGAACAACGGTTTTCGAGACCGCCGCATTCAACCACTCTGCCACCTTTCCTTTTAGTCGTTGATTATTCTACATTGACGGTACTAATTTATTACAAAATTATAAAACATACTTACTTAATATTTGTGTTACCGTTAATATCTATTGTAATAATTTCATCGGAAGTTACTTCAGTCCCAAAATGCTAAGCATGTATCTTATAGAAAACTACTTGACAATTAATTCAATGTAAAGTATGTTACATAAAAGTGTAGATGTTTTTTAAAAAATAACTTAGTTGATAAATAATTACTTAAAAAATTTTCCTTTTCCTTTGCCACCTGCAGTCAGCCGAAAAAAGAACTCAAAAAGGGTTCAAATATTTTTATAACATTTTAAGAGGGTACTATGAAAAACAAATTCACTTTTCTAGCATTACTTCCTTTAATCGGTTTATTAATAATGAGTTGTCAGGAAAACTCAAATCCGGTTGATGAAAGTATTCTTGCACAAAACGCAATTCAAAAGACAACACTTCAGAAGGGCGGTGGTTTTAATGAATTTGGTTATAATTATGGTGCAAGATTATTTAATGGTTCGGCTGATGGGATTGATAAGCAACTCGACGGCAAAGTCTGGGGAGATCCATATTATGCTAATGATCATCTCGTTATGAAATGGAATGCCGAATGGGATCGTGGTAATGCTGAGGGTTGGTCTAAACCACCATATGATGCCTGGGAAAACAACGAATGGAATGGACAACTAAAAGGCGGTAGTGGTGAAATTTGGCATTACAAGATTGTTTGGATAGGAGGAAGTGGACCTAATGGTCAACCGCTTGATAATGGTGGATATCGCATTTGGGGTCAGTTTGAAGTGATAATGTCACAAGGAACATTTGCTAACGAACATTTTTGGGATGTACACGCTAATCCGGCAGGCTATGGCGCCTTCAAATAAAAATAAGAATTAAAATTAAATCCCCCTTCAATAAAGAAGGGGGATTTTTTTATATATAATCTTACAGTCTAATGCTTATACTGTTGTATTTTTCATTAATTCAGTAGTAGAAAAAATCAGAATTATTTTTATCTCCAACCTATTCTTAATATATTTGCAAACCAAACTTAAATGGAGAGGTGCAGGAGTGGTTTATCTGGCTACCCTGGAAAGGTAGTGTACCTGCAAGGGTACCGAGGGTTCGAATCCCTCTCTCTCCTCAAGATTTTTGATAGGCCTAATTATTGTTAGTCCTCCTTATTATCAAAAAAAATATTATCTTAAATTTGAATTATATAAAATTCATCAAGATTTCCTTTTCTAGACTTATTGCTTAGGGTATTTCTACTTTAATAAAATTAATAACTTTTACTATGACTAAAACTCTTCATAGGATATTTATAATTATTCTAATTGTAATTGGAATTGCAACCTTTTTCTTTTTCGGCAGTTATGGGTATAATTATTACACAACATCGAATGAAGAGAGATTTTTTAACGGATTGCACAAATTACTGAAACCAAGCGGCTTGATCGGGCATGGATTAGGAATAATTGGTTCTTTAATGATGATTATTGGTGTAAGTGCATATATGATTAGAAAAAGAGTAAGAAAATTTGTCCGCATTGGTTTTCTTAAACATTGGTTAGAGATGCACATCTTTTTATGCAGCGTTGGCCCGATTTTAGTTCTATATCATACCGCATTTAAATTTGGAGGAATTGTTGCCGTAAGTTTTTGGAGTATGATAGCTGTTGTTATAAGCGGTGTAATTGGAAGATTCATTTATATACAAATACCGAGGACAATACAAGGGCAAGAATATTCTTTGGATGAACTTAAATCTTTGGACAAAGATTATTCACATAGACTTAAAGATGAATTCGGCTTAGATGATAATTTGATTACAAAATTGGAATTCTTTAATAAGATTCAAATTCATAAAAGAACAAACTTTATATCAATCGGGTGGTTGATATTTAAGGATTATTTTGTAAACAAAAAATTGTTAAGTGTATACAAGAGAGAATTAATATCAAAAAAAATTGGAACAAATAAAGTTAAAGCAATTATAAAACTTTGTAATGCAAAATTAGTTTTGTCTAGACGGATCAGTCTCTTACATTCTGTGCATACAATTTTTAAATACTGGCACATTATTCATCTCCCGTTTGCAATAATTATGTTAATAATTATGCTTGTTCATGTTACTGTTGCTATAACATTTGGTTATACCTGGATTTTTTAGAAAGATAAATCAATGATGTCAAATGGAAGTTTTAATAGAAAATATTGTTACATATTCTTTTGTTGCATTGCTTGCAATAGGGATAATTTATTTCCAGTTGAGAAGGGGCAAGAAGAAATCAAAAATTATCCAGGACAAAATTGAAAAAGCAAAGGAGCTGGGTTTCCATGAACCAGTTTCCCTTCATCCTGTAGTTAATTTAGATATATGTATTGGAAGTGCCGCCTGTATTAAAGCCTGTCCCGAGCATGATATACTTGGACTAAATGATGGTAAAGCTGCAACAATAAATGCATCCCGTTGTGTCGGTCATGGTGCGTGTTTCCATGCTTGCCCGGTCGGGGCAATAACTCTTTTGATCGGTACAGAAAAACGTGGTGTAGATTTACCGCATGTTAGTCAAGAATTTGAAACTAATGTTAAAGGTATTTATATAGCAGGTGAACTGGGTGGGATGGGTTTGATTAAAAATGCTGTAGCTCAGGGTAAGCAAGCTGTTGACAACATAGTGAAACATTTAACAAAATCTCCCAAAGCAAAATTCGATATTGTAATTGTAGGCGCCGGTCCTGCTGGGATCTCAGCAACATTAGCTGCCAAGGAAAAAAATCTGAAATATATTACACTCGAGCAAAATACTTTAGGAGGCACAGTTTTTTCTTTTCCAAGAAAGAAAATTGTAATGACTTCTCCAATGCATTTACCGCTTTATGGAAAAGTCAAATTCACTGAAACTTCTAAACCGCAGTTGTTGGATTTATGGAATGATGTTTTACAGAAAAATAAAATTACAATTTCAGAAAATCAGAAAGTTGTTTCGATAGATAAATTTGATGATTATTTCTCGGTTAAAACATTAGCAGACACATTTACAACAAATTCCGTTCTACTGGCAATTGGCAGAAGAGGATCACCAAGAAAGTTGGGTGTTCCAGGTGAACAACTCGAAAAAGTTGCGTACAGATTAATTGAACCTGACTTAATTCATGATCAACATGTTTTAATTGTTGGTGGCGGGGACTCTGCTATTGAAGCTGCATTATCCTTACTTGATGATAAGACTAATAAAGTAACTATTTCTTATCGAGGTGATTCGTTCGCTAGAATTAAACCAAAGAATTTTGAAAATGTTAATAAAGCTGAAAAAAATAACCAGTTGGAAATATTTTATAGTTCACAAGTTCTAGAAATAAAAGATAAATCTGTAGTCTTTAGTTTTATTAAAGACGGCATAATGTTTGAGAAAGAATTAGTGAATGATTTGGTCTACATTTTTGCTGGCGGCGAATTACCAAATGAATTTTTAGAAAAAGCCGGAATACGAATAACCAAAAAGTTCGGAGAGGTAATATTAAAACATTAATTTTTTTGTTTTTACTTGTAATAATTACCTTTCCAGTAGTTGCACAGGTATCGCCTGGCGATCTAACTAAATCGCATGCTTATCTAGAGGGTATGAGCAATTGTACGAAATGTCATCATATTGGCGGGCAAGTTCGTAATCAGGAATGTCTTAATTGCCATACAGAGATTTTAAAATTACAAAACGAAAAAAGAGGTTATCATAATTCAAATGATGTTGCAAAAAAGAATTGCTTTGATTGTCACAGCGAACATCATGGCAGGAATTTTAGAATTATAAATTTAAATGAAAAGAATTTTGATCATTCTAAGACAGGTTTTGTTCTAACGGGCAAACATTCTAAAATTAAATGCACAGATTGTCATAAGCCGGATTTCATTAAAGATGAAAAAATTAAAAAGAATGTAGGAACTTTTTTAGGATTAAGATCGGTATGCATGGATTGTCATATTGATGAACATCAATCAACACTCGGTAACAAATGTGAGAGCTGTCATTCATCAGAAAATTTTAAGCCGGCATCAATGTTTAATCATAGTCAGGCAAAATACATATTGAACGGATCTCATTTAAAAGTTGAATGTATTAAATGTCATCCAATAGAAATTAGGAATGCGAAAAAATTCCAAAAATTCAAAGGCCTTGCATTTGAATCTTGTAATTCGTGTCATCAAGATATTCATAAAGGAAAATTTGGTAGTAAGTGCGAAAGCTGCCATGTAACCGAATCTTTCCGCACGATAAAAAATTTAGAAAAGTTTGATCATGGAAAAACAAATTATCCTCTAATAGGTAAACATGTTTCTGTGAAATGTAATGATTGTCATAAAGGTGGATTAAAAGTTAAACCTAAATATGAAAAATGCATTAATTGCCATAAAGATTATCATAATAATGAATTTACTAAAAACGGTGCAGTAACTGATTGCACTGTGTGCCATGATGTGAATGGATTTGAGTTTACATCCTATTCCATCGAGCAACACTCAAGAACTAAATTTAAGTTGACAGGCGGTCATCTTGCAATTCCTTGTTTAGCATGTCATAAAAAAGATACTAAATGGGAATTTAGAATTGACGGAAATGCTTGCGTGAATTGTCATAAAAATGTTCATGGCAATTCAATTACACTTAAAAACTATAAAGGAAATAATTGCGAAGCTTGTCATACAGCGGAAAAATGGAATGCAGTAACATTTGAACACAAGCTCACAGGATTTGAATTATTAGGTGCTCATAAAAAACAAGATTGTAATAAGTGTCATAGTAACAAAAATGAAAATACAGAAAAGGTAATCTCATTTACCTCCAAACCAGAATGTATCTATTGTCATAAAGATATACATGTAGGACAGTTCACAAAAAATGGGATTGCAGATTGCGAAAGATGTCATCATTTTGACAATTGGAAACCAGATCGGTTCGATCATAATAAAACATCATTCCAATTGGAAGGAGCGCATCTAAAGCAACCTTGTTACAAATGTCACAAAACTATAGTTGATAAAAAAGGAAAATATATCAAATATAAATTTGACGAGGTTAAATGCGCAATCTGTCATTCATAGTATTTTTTATAATAACAGCATCTTTGTGCAATGGGCAATCACCACACGGTAAAAATTTTAACCGTGATTGCCAGGATTGTCATATCAGTGAATCATGGAAAGTAGATCTTTCTAAAATTAGTTTTAAGCACGCAGAAACCGGATTTGCTCTTACCGGCCAGCACGGAATTGTCGCTTGCCGGGCCTGCCATACATCATTAGAATTTAATTCTATCAAAAACAAAACTCAATGTTTTAGTTGTCACGAAGATATTCATGAGAATACTGTTGGAAAGAACTGCGTCAGGTGTCATGACACAAAGACTTGGATCATAGAAAAGAATACTGATTTACATCGTATGTCTCGTTTTCCTTTAATCGGAAATCATACAAAAGCAAATTGTAATCAATGCCATCTCTCATCATCCAAGTTACGGTTTGATCCTATTGGAATTAATTGTTTTGATTGTCACTCAGCTAATTATTATGCAACGAAGAATCCAAATCACGTAAGTGCAAATTTCTCAAAAGACTGTCAGACGTGTCATAATTTAATTTCACCAGTTTGGGCAACAACTACTGTTACACATGATTTTTTCCCATTAACGGGATCGCATAATATTTCAAATTGTTTTGCATGTCATAATCAAACAAGTTATAAGGGATTATCCCAAGATTGTTATTCATGTCATAAGCAGAAATATGAATCAGTGGGGACGCCCAATCATGTTACATTAAATTTCCCAAAAGATTGTAAGACATGTCATACAACAACGGGTGGCTGGAAACCAGCACTTTTTGCAAATCATGATTCATTCTATCCGTTGGTAGGTGCACATAATTTAATACGTAATAATTGTACACAATGTCATGCAACAGGTTACAGTTCACCGGCACGTCAATGTGTAAGTTGTCATCAGCAAAATTATAATAGTACTGTCAATCCAAATCACCAAGGTGCAGGTTTCTCAACAGATTGTGTTACCTGTCATACTCCAACCGCATGGAAGCCATCAACATTTGATCATGATGGAGCTCTATTCCCAATCAATTCTGGAAGCCATAAAGGTAAATGGACTGTATGTTCAGATTGTCATATTGATCAATCCAATTTTAAAAATTTCGAATGTATAAATTGTCACGAGCATGCAAAAACAGAAACGGATTCTAAACATATAGGCGTGAATGGATATTCATATCAGAGCAGATCTTGTTTTGCTTGCCATCCTCGTGGTTCCAAAGATGGAGTGATGGATCATTCATTAACTAATTTTCCGTTAGTTGGCGCGCATGTTAATGTTGCTTGTGCACAATGTCATCAAACCGGTTACGCCGGAACGCCTACGACATGTATATCTTGTCATCAAAGTAAATTTACAACAGCACCCAATCACGTTGCACAAAATTATCCGCAAGATTGTAAGCAGTGTCATACACCGGTAGATTGGAAACTGATAAGCTTTAATCATAGCACAACAAGGTTTCCTTTAGT
>VEPI01000081.1 GCA_012026935.1 Melioribacter sp.
CCTCATCATATTTTTTTAGCAGAAAATGGACATAGCCAAGATTGTAATATGCATCTGTATAATTCCCGGTTATAGATACTGCTTTATTTAAATCATCGAGAGCTTCATCATACTTTCCTAGTAAAATATAAGCACTTGCACGGTTATTATAAGCATAAGGTGAACCCGGTCGAAGTCTAATAGCTTCATTAAGATAAATTAAGGCCGTTTTGTAATCTTTTTTCTCTTGAAAAGCTACCCCTAAATTATCATAAGCGCGGTAATAATTTTTGTCTAAAGAAATTACATGTTTGAAATCGTAAATAGCTTTATCAACTTCATTATTATGTAAATAAACAAACCCTCTAAAAAATATTGGTCTGACTTTGTTCGGTGACTTTTGCATTGCATCAGACCACATAGCAACCGGATCGTTCCATAAAGTATTCCGCTCAAAAGTAGATATAGAATAGAACATAATGAAACATATAGGAATACTATATTTAATAATGTTGTATTTATGTGACAACAACATTATGAGGGAGGCAAAGAAAATTGCAAAACCGAACAACGGCAAATAAACACGGTGTTCAACTATAACATCACGGATTGGGATAATACTTGATTCAACAGAAAGTGTGATAAAAAACCATAAAATAGCAAAGGATAATAAAGGATATTTTTTGAATGTTTTTATGCTTATAACTAGTAATGTAAGAATAATAATTATACTAATGATTGTTTGAGTATTAAATAACGAAGTATAAATAGGATAGTCGTAGTCTAAATTTAAACTAATAGGCAAAACAGATATTCTTAAGTATGTTACAATTACATTTAATTCAGTTAGTAAGTAATCCTTTCTTGAAATTTCCTCTGTCTCGCTTGGAAGCCCAATGATTAAAATTGCAATGACAATTATGATGATTAATAATATTACTGCTAAAGCAACTTTTTTCCAATTAATTTTTTCTTCTTCGTCTCTTAGAAAAAGAAATTCATATACAACCAAAACTATTGGAAGAGTTGCAACAATTTGTTTACTCCACAGTCCACCAATGAATGCGATTACAGACATACAGAGAAAAAGAAGAGTCATAATTTTCTTTGATGTGGACTGTTCGGGATTTTTCATTGTAAGACGTGCTTTAACATATAAGACAACAGAAGAAATAAAGAACATTGTTGCTAAGGCTGTCATTCTCTGAATTATATATGTTACCGCTTGAGTTTGAATAGGGTGAGAGACAAACACTAATCCGCAGATTAATGTAAATAATGTTTGCTCATTTAAGGAATATTTATTCTTTAACTTTGGCGTCTTAAATGTAAAATTCATTAATAACATTATTAATATGCTATTAATCAAATGAATTGACACATTTACAATGTGATAACCGTTAACATCAAAAGTGCCAAAATGAAAGTTTAGAGCGAAACTAAGGCCCGAGATGAACCTTGAATGAATTGCATCAATAAAATTTGGCAACTGGGCAAAATTATTAATATCCTTTATTAATGGATCGCCCACAATAGAATCAAAATCATCATAATAAAAAGGGACATTGAAAGTATTTGAATACAACATAATTCCCAAGATTAAAACAAATAGAAGCGAAATTGGGAATGAATACTTCGAAAAAAGTGATTCTTTATTATTTTTAAGTGATTGATTTCTATTTTGTTCTGTTTTTTTGGTAACTTTTTTTGTCAATTTCAATTAGCTCATAATTTTAGTTATTATTCTGTAAAAATTTATGATTTATGTAAATGCTAAGTTTCTAACAAAATCAATTACGGGTGTTGAAAGATACGCCACAGAGATTTCCTATGCACTAAAAAAAATTGATTCTTCAATTTTGTTTTTAATTCCTAATCAAAAAGCAGAGACAATTATTTCCCAAAAGTTTAACACTAAATGTATTGCACCATTCAAAGAGTATTTTTGGGAACAATTAACATTACCATTCTATCTCAAAAAAAAAAGAAATCCATTACTCATTAACTTAACAAACACTGCACCGATTTTATATAAAAATCAGATACTTGTCATTCACGATTTGGCTTTTTTGCATGAACCTAAATGGTATACTAAAAAAGCTAGGATTGTTTTTAGTTTTTTAATTAGACAAGCTGCAAAAGTTTCTCCCAAGATTGTTACGGTAAGCAATTTTACAAAACAGGAAGTAATTAAATACCTAAAAATACCTTCAGAAAGAATTACAGTAATTCCCGGGGCCGTTCCTTCATACATTTCGCTATATGAAAAAGAAAATTTTGACAACAAGTATGGAGAATACATTTTGACTGTATCCTCAATTGAACCCAGAAAGAACATCTTAAATCTTGTTGCTGCCTTTCTCAGATTAAATAATCCCAGCATAAAATTGGTGATTGTTGGTAAAGCAAACTCAAGAGTATTTAATACTATTAACTATGATTTTGCCCAAAATAAGAATATAATATTGACCGGATATATTTCTGATGAAGAATTAGTGGGATTATATAAAAATGCCAGGCTTTTTGCGTATCTTTCTTACTATGAAGGATTCGGTTTTCCACCATTAGAAGCGATTTATTGTGGATGCCCTGCACTAGTCTCCAACACTGCTAGTTTGCCCGAAATCTGTGGAGACTTAGCGGAATATTGTAATCCGGACGATGTTGATGGCATAGCTTCTAAAATGGAACTGATTCTAAGTCGCAAGAAGAGGAACAATAATGAGGGTATTAGACTACTCAAACAGAAATTTGATTGGCAAAGAAGCGCTGAAATGATACTCGACTTAGCTAATGATGTTCAATGAAAATAAAATCCTTCTTAATTTCAATTTGTCAGAAATAATCTAATCGTGTATGTCTCCAAAACATTTCAGTTACATAAGGTTATTCTTTAGCTTCATCAACGAGATCTATTTAAAAAAACCAATCATTTATGAATTAACTAAGCGTGATTTTCAGGCACAATATAAGGGATCTTACCTTGGATTTTTTTGGACATATATTCAACCGCTTTTATTTATTCTTGTTATTTGGGCCGTTCTAAGCTTCGGATTTAGATTAGAGAACATCGAAAACGCTCCACATTCATTTTGGTTAATTATAGGAATGATTCCTTGGTTATATTTTTCTGAAGTATTTGTTGCAACTACTAATGTTGTACAACAATTTAGCTTTCTTATAAAAAAAGTTGACTTCAGTCTCGGCATATTACCGTTAGTAAAAATATTTAGTGCATTTATTAACCATCTTATATTCATTATCCTTACAATACTATTGGGATGTTTTTATGGAATTTACCCGAGCCTTTACACAATTCAAATTATATATTATGTAATATCAATGTTTTTCCTGCTGATGGGTCTGGGATGGATTACCTCTTCGACAAGTATTTTTGTGAAAGATATAAATAATATAGTAACCATATTAGTTCAGTTCGGCTTTTGGCTTACACCGGTCTTCTGGAGTATCTCAATGATACCTGAGAAGTTTCATTGGATAATAAAACTAAATCCTGTCCACTATATTATTTCTGGTTATAGAGACACATTTATTTATAAAGTACCGTTCTGGAATAAACCAATTGAGACTCTTTATTTCTGGATAACCGTAATTGTTATTCTTCTTATTGGCTCAGTTGTGTTTAGAAGACTCCGTCCACATTTTGCGGAGGTTGTCTAATGAGTCGTAATCTCGTTGTGAAATTGGAAAATGTTTCAAAGTATTATAAACTGTATAGTTCTCCAAAGGATAGGTTGAAGGAGGCGTTAAATCCATTTGGTAAAAAATATCACAAAGAATTTTATGCGCTGAAGGATATCAGTTTTGAATTAAATAAGGGAGAATGTTTAGGTGTTATTGGTAAAAATGGGATGGGTAAATCCACACTCCTGAAAATAATTGCACATGTTATTCCCCCAAGTTCAGGAAAAATTTCTGTTAATGGAAATGTTTCTGCATTATTAGAATTAGGCACCGGTTTTAATCCTGAGTTCTCAGGCCGACAAAATATTTATTTTTATGGTACTATACTTGGGTTTAGTAAAAACCAAATTGAAGAAAAGATTGAAGAAATCATTCGGTTTGCAGACATTGGAGAATATATTGATCAGCCTGTAAAAACATATTCAAGCGGAATGTTTGTCAGATTGGCTTTCAGCGTTCAAACAAGTTTAGAACCGGATATTCTTATTGTTGACGAAGTCCTGAGTGTCGGTGATATATTTTTCCAGCAAAAATGCCACTCGAGGATTGAAAAATTATTGAGCAAAGGAACCTCTTTAATAATTGTTTCTCACGATATGCAATTAATTGAAAAATATAGTAATAGTACTCTTGTTCTATCTAATGGCGAGTTATTATATAGAGGAAATCCGCATAGTGCAATTCAAAAATACTATAGTTTAGCAGATAGCAATCCAACAGCATCTTCAGATGGAGTATTAGAAGATAATAGTATAACAAATTTACCTTTAGTTGAAAAAATTTCTGATAAAATTGATGACTGGCCCAGTAACGAATTTCTAATTGACACGAATTCTCCTTTAGTGTATGGAGACAAGAAAATAGCCCAGCTAACCAAACTGGCAGTTTACAATGCAAAAAAGGAAGCCGTTTTAAATTTCAAAGTTGGCGAAAAAATTATCTTTTTTTATGAAGTAAATATTTACGACGATGTGGATATCCCGGTTGGTGCGGTTGTTTTAATTAACAGACTTAATATTCCCATTCATGGAAAAGATACATTACAATATCCAACCTCTATTAAAAATGTTTTTTCAAACATAAAAGCAGGTTCAATAATTCGCTTTAAGCAAGAATTTATACTTGATATTTCCCCCGGTGAATATACATTTACGATTGCCTTTGGAAATGTTAAGAAAGAAAATCTTGATGAAATTAATAAAGTGGATTTTGATACGAGAGATCATTTTATTAAATGGATATTCCGAGCAGCTCAAGCCGGGCGAATTTTAATAAGTCCCAATTACGAAGACATAATCTTACCATTTCATGGTTATGTTAACCTTAAAAGTAATTATCAAATGTCAATAACAAATCCAAATTAATCCTATGGGTGCAATTAATTTTTCATTAGATCTAAATTTAGTTAAGAATCTTAAAAAAGTACTTCCTTTAGATATTTTTGTCGAAACTGGGACTTTTGAAGGCGAGACAATTGAATATGTTAAAGACCTTTTCAGTGAGATTCATTCTGTTGAACTTGCGGAGGAATACTATAGTAGAGTTAAAAACAGATTTCAATCAAATAGTGATATTCATTTATATCTTGACAGTTCAGAAAAATTTCTAAAAAAAATTCATCCTGTTCTAAAAGAAAAATCAGTTCTTTATTGGCTGGATGCTCATTGGTGCGTTGCAGACAAAACGGCTGGAGAAAAATCTCAGTGCCCGTTGCTTGACGAGTTAGTCTCGATCAAATCTCTCAATAAAAAAAGTATAATAATTATTGACGATGCACGATTGTTTATCGCACCTCCTCCTTCACCCCATGAGATTACCCAATGGCCGGATTTTAATTCGATCATCACATTATTTAGAAAATTAAGCACTGTACATGAGACCGTAATACTAAATGATACGATCATTTTTTATCCCAAATCTATCAGGGAAATAATAAAAGATTACGCTTATGAAAATTCAATTAACTGGTTGACCGTACTTGACAAATCCAGAGATTACGATACACTTCTGAAACAACAAAAAGATATGTTGGAACAAATGCAGGAGAAGGACGAGAAGATAATAGTCTTGTCAGATGATTTGGTCAACAAAGATGAAACGATTTTTAAGCTTTCAGAAGATCTAGTTATAAAAGACAAGACAATTCATGATAAAGAAGATAGTATAACATTACTTTCTAAAGAGTTGGTAGATAAGGAAAAAGAATTAGATGATTTATTAGATGAAATAAAAGATAAAAATGGTAAGATAGATTCGTTATCGGATGATTTGGTAGGCAAGGAAAAAGAAATTGATGCATTGTTAATTGAACTCAAAGAAAAAGATGAAAAGATAAACATTCTCTCGGAAGATCTAGTAGGCAAGGAAAAAGAAATTGATGCACTATTAATTGAACTCAAAGAAAAAGATGAAAAGATAAATGTTCTCTCAGCTGATTTAGTCAGTAAGCAAAACGAAATTGATTCTTTAATAAATGAACTCAAAGAAAAAGATGAAAAGATAAATATTCTCTCGGCTGATCTTGTAGAAAAGGAAGAAGAAATCGTTTCATTAACTGAAGATTTAGTCGGGAAAGAAAAGGAAATTGTTTTCTTGTCAGAAAGTTTGAGTATTCTTAAAAAACGTCTCTCAACTCCAATATGGGGACTGGTAACTTTATTTCAATTTCATTTTCCCAAGCTTTGGGATTATATCTATAAAAAGAGAACAGGTTTAACAGAGAATAATGAAATGGCTGAAAAGAAGCAGGAGATAGAGAGTTCTAAAATTCAAGAACATGAACAGAAGGATCTGGAAATTAAAGAACCAGATAAGAATGAAACAAAAACTGAAAAGAATAAATTGGATTTTTTTACGCCAAGACTGGGTCAATTAAACCATTATGAACCGACAGAATTAATAATTCCACAAAGGTATTTAAATACAAAATTAATTAGTACACCACTTCGATTGTCAATAGTAACACCCTCGTATAATCAGGCGGAATTTGTCGAGCGCACCATTAAGAGCGTTCTTGACCAAAATTATCCTGATCTTGAGTATATCATACAGGATGGCGGTTCTACAGACGGCAGTACGGAAGTACTTGATAGGTATAAAAAATATTTAAAAAGTTCAAACTCCGAGCGCGATAAAGGTCAGGCGGATGCGATTAACAAAGGATTAAAACTTGCTACCGGTGATATATTGGCATGGATAAATTCCGACGATATATATTTGCCCGGAACTTTTAATTATGTAGTAAATTATTTTAACAGAAACCCAAATATTGATGTAGTATATGGCCATCGCATTTTAATTAATAATTGTGATCAGGAAATTGGTCGTTGGATTTTACCAAGACATGATAAAAAAGTATTAGTATGGGCAGATTTTATTCCTCAAGAAACTTTATTCTGGCGCCGCAGAATTTGGGAAAAAGTTGGAGGAAAACTCAATGATGAGTTTAATTTTGCTCTGGATTGGGATTTACTTTTAAGATTTCAAGAAATGGATGCAAAAATTGTAAGACTTCCACGTTTTCTTGCTGCATTTAGAGTGCACCCCAAACAAAAAACTTCTGCACAAATTTCATCTTTGGGTGAACAGGAAATGACAAGATTAAGAGAAAAACATATTGGAAGAAGCATTACATACTCTGAAATAAATAAAAATATTTTTAAGTATCTTTTAAAGTCGGAAATTTATCATAAGATATATAGAGCAAGATTAACTAATTACTAACCCACTTTTCAAAAATAGGAATGTTATTAATGGATGGTTTTAAGAGGACAGTAAAATTTGGAGAACCAATTATAAGTGAAGAAGAAATTCAAGATGTTATTAAGGTACTTCAAAGCGGATGGTTGACCCATGGACCCAAGACTGAAGAATTTGAAAAAGTGTTTTCGGAATATATTGGAACTAAATATGCGGTTGCCGTTTCCTCCTGCACAGCAGCTCTTCATTTGTCACTGATGGCACTCGGTATTGGTGCTGGTGACGAAGTAATTGTTCCGGCTCAAACTCATGTTGCAACTGCTCATTCTGCAGAATTTGTAGGTGCAAAACCTGTATTTGCCGATGTTGATATTGCTACCGGAACTATCACAGCGGAGACAATTAAATCAAAACTAACTAAGAATACAAAAGCAATAAATGTTGTACACTTTGCAGGTCAGCCATGTGAGATGGATGATATCCGTAGTCTTTGTGAAAGCAAGGGAATCTTTATAGTTGAAGACTGTGCGCATTCATTAGGTTCAGTTTATAAAGGAAAGAAAACCGGAAATATTGGTAATACGGGGTGTTATTCTTTCTATCCGATCAAACAGATTACAACATGTGAAGGAGGAATGCTGACCACTAATGATCAGCGAGTTGCTATGTTAGCTTCAAAACAAAGAGGATTCGGAATTGACAAAGCAGTTCAAGAAAGAAAAATTGCTGGGTATTATGATGTACCATATTTGGGTTATAATTACCGCATGACGGAAGTTGAAGCCGCCATTGGAATAATTCAGATGAAGAAACTTCCAGCTATGAATAATTCAAGGATTGAAAACGCTAATTATTTAATATCTCTAATTAAAAACATACCCGGTATTAATTATAGTAAAGAATCAAGTGAAATTGTTAATACCCATTTCTTTTTTCAACTGAAATTGGAAAAGAAATATCCAACCAGCAGAAATGATTTAGCAAAGAAATTTACCGAGCAGGGGATTGGAACAAGCATTTATTATGCTACACCACTTCACTTGATGACTTATTATCGACAGAAATATGGTTACAAGAAAGGGGACTTGGTAAATGCAGAACTAATAGCAGATACAACAATTGCTCTTCCAATTGGTCCACATGTTTTGAAGGGGGACCTGGAGTTGATGGCACAAATTATTTCGGAAAATTCTAAATAGTTTTTAATTCATTAAAGAGGTTTTAATGTTAGTACAAGGAAAAATACTAATCACAGGCGGTCTTGGCTTTATTGGGCATCATCTTGCAATTGCCTTAAGTAAGTTAAATGCCGATGCACTTATATATGACAATTTTGATCACAAAATTACCAATCCGGTTTATCAGAAATTTGTAGATGAAAGAATAGATATGGTTAAGGGAACCGGTTATGAAATTAAAAGAGGTGATACAAAAGATTTTAATGACATAAAAAAAATAATAGAATATTACGAGCCTTCAAGAATCGTTCATCTGGCTGCAATACCGTCAGCTGTATTGTGCAATGATAATCCTTCGGAAGGATTTGATAACAATTTAACTGCTACAAAAAATATTCTGGAAATATTGCGTTCAATAGAAAAAAAGCCTGAACAATTTTTATTTTTTTCGTCCAGTATGGTCTACGGTAATTTTGTTGAAGATACTGTAACTGAAGAAAGCGCTACCAATCCAATCGGTATTTATGGAGCAGCAAAATTATCGAGCGAATTATTAATCAAAGCCTACAATCATGTATTTGGAATCCCGTATACAATAGTTCGTCCCTCGGCATTATATGGTCCACGATGTATTAATAGGAGAATAACACAAATATTTATAGAGAATGCTTTACAGGGGAAACCGCTTTATGTTGAAGGCGATGGTTCCGAACGTCTTGATTTTACTAACGTGATAGATGTTGTGAACGGTATTATCCTAATGTTATCGAAGACTGAAGCTATTAACCAAACGTTTAATCTTACTTACGGCAGCGGACGTACTATTAATGAGCTTGCACAAATTGTACAAAAATATTTTCCCAATGTAAAAATTGAATATAAACCTCTCGACAGATTAAAACCGAAGCGCGGGACTTTGGATATTACAAGAGCAAATAAACTCCTCGGATATAAATCGAGTATTTCTCTTGAGAGTGGGGGAGCTGAGTACATTGAGTGGTACCTGAATAATAATTTCTTCAAAATGCCCGGTTAAGTTTTAGATCACTTATTAGGTAATTAAATCGCAGATGAATCTAATCAAAGATGTTTGGCTTTCTGATATATTTCTTTATGATGTTTATAGACTTGATAATTTAAATGAAGCCAAAGTTGTTTTTGAACTTCCCAAAACAAAATCTTTTATCTGGGCTAAAATTCCAACTGAAAGAGTTGATTCGGTTGATTTATTAAACTCTATGAATTTTAAAGTCGTCGATGTAAATGTAACTTTTGAGATAAACAAAAAATATGTAAAAAAGGATCAAACCATACATTCAAATATAACGGAGTTTTCAAAAGAAGATGAAACTTCGATATTGAAAATTGCAGAAAGTAGTTTTGTTTATTCAAGATTTCATTTAGATAAAAATATTCCTAATTCTCTTGCAGATAAAATAAAAAGAATGTGGATTAAGAATTATATAGATAAAAAACGAGGTGTAAGACTACTGGTTATTAAATATAAAGATGAACCCGCTGGTTTTCTGGCGGAGATCGAATCAAAAAAAGAAAATAAATCGGTTGGAGTTATTGATTTAATTAGCATTGATAAAAATTTTCAAGGAAAGGGTCTAGGGAAATACTTGGTTGATTATTGGATTAATGATTGCACGGATAAGTACGATATTTTAAGGGTTGGAACACAAATTGCTAATATCCCTTCAATGAGACTATATGAGAGTTGCGGATTTCGAATCTCCAATTCTTTATACATCATGCATCTTCATCTAAAATAATGTTAAAACAATTAGTTTAATTAATAAAATGAATAAAATACTAATAATAATTCCTGCTTTTAATGAAAGTAAAAATCTAAAGAAAATTCTACCAGACTTAAAAAAGAAAATTCTGAAGGTTGACATAATTGTTGTTTCAGATGCATCTTCTGATGATACAGTAGAAGTAGCCAAATTGGAGAAAGTGTTTTATGTCTCTCATCCGATTAATTTAGGTATCGGCGGAGCAGTGCAAACAGGAATGAAATTTGCCGTTGAGAATAATTATGATATTGCAATACAATTTGACGGCGATGGACAACATCTTGCCAGTGAAATAAATACTTTGATACGACCGATTCTAAATGACGAGGCCGACATGGTAATTGGGTCGCGTTATATTTTGGATAAAGGCTATAAGACTCCTCTAATTAGAAGAATAGGAATGCTCTTTTCAGCTTGGCTGACTAGTATTATCGTAAGACAAAAATTAACCGACATAACTTCGGGGTTTAGAGCTTGGAATAAAAAAGCTCTTTCTGTTTTTTCAAAGGAATACCCGTCAAATTTTGCTGGCGTTGAATCAAACATACATGGCTATTTTTGTGGTGTTAGGATAAAGGAAATTCCTTGTAAATTTGAACCGAGACAATCGGGGAAATCAAGTATTAATTTTTGGAGATCTTTTTATTACCCTTTTAAAACAATTATTACTGCATTGGGAGTTGTTTTAAGGGCAAATTCATTCAGAAAAATTAAATAGTAGAGAGCATAAAATGAAAGTCGGAACTCAAATATTAATATTATTTCTATCTCTCTCGTTTGTAGGCCTTATTCTATATTTTATGAAAAAAAATAAATTAAAGGAAGAGTTTTCTCTTCTTTGGTTTGTTTTATCAATTGTATTAATAATAGTAGCTATTTTCTCTAAACAGATTGTAACATTATTTGAATTTCTTAATCCAGAAAGTGCTGGTGAAATTCTTTTATTTATCATTGCAATTTCTCTCTATGTCTTTATTCTGCTGTTCTCCGTTAAATTATCAACTATAAAAGATCAGAATAAAATTTTCACGCAAGAGATTGCATTGCTTCGCTCAAAGATAGAATCGCTCGAAAGATCAAATAAGAATGAATAAATATAACTGACCCGACCATTAATGTTAGTAATAAAAGAATTTTTAAATAATGATTCTTACCAATGGAACAAATATGTTAATAATCATAATGATTCCACATTCTATCATCTGTATGAATGGAGAAAAATTTACGAAGAAAGCTATAAACTAAAAACTTATTATTTGGGATTTTATATAGCAGACAAGTTAGTTGGAATTCTACCCAGTGTTATTATTGACCGACCACTCACAAAATCTTTCGCGGTCTCATTACCATTTTCAAATTATGCCGGCCTTCTTTTAGAACAATCATTATCAAAGGAAATAGTATTCGAATCTTTATTGCCATTTTTAAAAAATAAAAAAATATATGGTTTCGAGAATCGTAGTATTTCATTTGATGAAAACAATGACTCTGGTGAGGTCACATTAAAACGAATACTTCCGACTGGTGTTGATATTCTTTGGAAAGATTTAGACGCAAAAGTGAGAAATCAAATTAGAAAAGCTCAACGAGCAGGCCTAAATCTAAGATGGGGAATAGATCAATTGGATGAACTATATAATATATATTCACATAACATGTTATCACTTGGCACACCGGTTCATTCCAGATTATTTTTTGATAGTATTTGTCGGATCTTAAAGGATTATGTGGATATTCTAACTATACGTCAGGAAGATAAAGCGATTGCCGCTATGCTGCTGGTTAAATTTAAAAAACAATTGTCTGATCCTGTAGCATCCTCATTAAAAAAATATTTATCATTAAATCCTAATATGCTTTTATATTGGGGAGCTTTACAATACGGTTGCGAGAATGGTTATGAGGAATTTGATTTTGGCAGAAGTAATGTAAATTCAGGGACTTATAATTTTAAGTTACAGTGGGACGCAAAGCAATTTAATTTATCTTATGATTTTTATTCACTAATTGGGAATAAAAAAAAATCCACAATCGCTTCATATAGAGGAAGTCGAGCGAAAATGTTTAGCAATGTTTGGAAGAGAATTCCTTATTTTATGTCGTTATGGATAGGCCCCAAATTGCGTAAGTATATACCATAAATATTTTAAATAAAGATTTGTTTACAAGATAATTAGAATTATAAATGGAAATTTGTACTGAATGAAAAAAAATTATACTAGGTGGATGAGAATAATAGGAGTTATTTTATTCTTATTTATTCTTACAAGACTCGATTTTCATACAGCATTCAAAAATCTGATAAATTTTAATTGGAAATGGCTTATTGTATATGGAATTCTCTCGATTTTAATGTTGATTTTCAAAAGTTTACGATGGCGAAGTATATTATTAAAGCAGAGCATCGATTATCCAATGTTTAAAGTTTGTGCTATTAATGCAAATACTTCTTTTCTAGGTATGATAACTCCAGGTAGACTTGGTGAATTATCAAAAGTTGTATACCTGCAGGAAGATGAAATTCCTTTTTCGAAAAGTATTGTCAGTGTACTTATAGACAGGGCATATGATCTAGCTATATTAATTATCTTCAGCATAATTGCTCTTTTCTATTTCGCTGATATTCTTATTGTGGGCGTTAAAAATTTATTTTTTTTTATTTTCTTATTCCTTGGCGTTGGAATTCTGATTTTTTTCTTTCGAAATAATATCTGGGAATTATTAAAAAAAGCAATGAAATTCTTATTGCCGGAAGATAAATATTTGTTGATTGTGAAAGAATGGTACCAATTCAAGACTGAAATTATCAAAATATTCTATCCTACTATGCTGAGAATGATATTTTACACAATTCTTATTTACTGTTGCTATTATGCTCAAATTAATATTGTGGCATATGGATTTAACGTTTCAGTCTCTTTTATTTATTTATCATTTTGTATGACGCTGGCATCAATCGTATCACTGCTGCCTATATCTATTGGAGGATTAGGAACTAGGGAAGCAATTTTCATTTTTCTTTTATCTAAGGTATTAATTTCACCAGAAAACGCTCTAATAATTGCTTTCATTGATTCAAATGTGTTCGGCCTTGCTATGAGTGGTTTATTAGCATTATTGTTTAATGTCTTTTATAAAAAACCGAATAAAAACAGATGAGTTTTATTTACTGATGAATGAATTAAATTCAGATTTAAATGCGCTAACTTTTGATGTTGAAGACTGGTATCAGGGATTTATTTATCGTGGGATCGGTGGGTGGGAAAAATATGGATCACGAGAGAAGAAAAATGTTCAAAAAATACTTGATATTTTAGATACCCATAATACAAAAGCAACTTTTTTTGTTTTGGGTAGTTTCGCAGAAACAAATCCTGAGATTGTAAAATTAATTCATATGAAGGGACATGAGATTGCCTCACATGGTCATTCACACATTCATATTCCAAAACTCACACCAAAAGATTTTCGCGAGGATATTAAAAGATCAAAAAAATTTCTTGAAGATATCACAAACGAAAAAATAATTGGTTACCGCGCAGCAAGCTGGTCTATAAATAAAGATTCATATTGGGCGCTCGAAATTTTGGCCGAAGAGAATTTTATTTACGATTCAAGCATATTTCCAAGTTCATTTCATCCATTCGGCAGTAATTATTTTAATAGATTTCCTCATCAAATACATTTATTAAATAATAAAAAGATTTATGAATTCCCCGCGCAAGTTTTATCAATTGGGAAAATTAAATTCCCGGCGGCAGGTGGATTTTACCTAAGGGCATTTCCATACACCTTTTCGAAATATGCAATTAAACAATCGGCGAAGAAAAATTTTCCAGCAATGGTATATCTTCATCCTTATGATCTGGATTCGAATGTTCCAAAATTAAAAACTAAATTTACATTTAGAGTAATCAGGTATTATAATCTTAACAAAACAGAAATTTATTTAAAAATGCTACTCACAAATTTTAAATTTAGTTCTATAAAAGAAATTATAAAGAAAAGTAGCTCGAATAAATTAATAGAGAAATAATGATTATACCGATTAAAGTATGTTTTATGCTTTTGTTTGTTTTCTATGCCGGGCTGGGCGTGGCCGGATTATTTCAATTAATTGATAATAAAGTAAAACTTTCAAGATATTATTTGATTACAGCAGTTGTTGGTTATGCTACCTCACAGTTTTTGTTTCAATTATTTTATTCAATAAACGAAAATTCCTTAATCAGTTTTTTTATAACTCTAATTTTGTTAACTGCAGCTAATTTAATTTATTTTTTCCTTCTTTCAAGAAGAGAACATTCTCTTTCGATTTTTATCGAAAAGTTCAGCATCCCAAGGAAAGATTTATATTTTTTATTGATTTTGGTTCTGATCTTTATCCTAAGTTCTTGGCAATATGTCGCGATAGGAGAAAAAAACTATCTTCATTCCGGTAATGAAGATTTTTTTGACGGAGTAAACGGTGGGCAATCATATCTTGATAATACTCCGCTTCGCTACATGCCGGAAGATTTTAGTGGATGGATCAGGTTGCAGTACAGCAGTCAAGCCTTTACACGTATTTTGTTAAACGCTAGCGGAGTAGACGGATTTTTATTTCAGGCTATACTCAATTTGTTTCTAACAGCGATTGGAATTTATTGGTTGGTTATAACTGTTTTTCATGGTAATGAGAAAACTGCATTACTAGCTAGTTTTTGGAGTGTTTGTGCAAATTTTTATTTAACAACTTTTTTAAATGGTCATATTGGTTCGCTGATGTATGGAGCGATGACTCCTGTTTTTATCGGCATTATAATACTGTGGTCTAAAAAAGAGATTAATTCATATTGGTTAATATTGGCTGCTTTATTACTATATTCAATTCATATCACTTATCCGGGCCCTATCTTTTTTTTATTGATTCCCATAGCTGTATTAATCATTCATAAAAGGATTTTTCAGCCATTAGGTTTTACAAAAAAAATATCGTTTTTTTTTGGTTTTAATAATCAGCAAAATGTTCATCAGTTTAAAAATAGATTTAACTGGTTGAGGGTAATCAGTATTGGAATAATTGTTGTAATTATTTCGATCTTATTTACAATTATAGTTTACAATTATTTTGAACCCAGAAGAATCAATGCAATATTGAGAACGAATGTCAGCTGGAAGATTTCGTTATTCAAAGAAATGTTTATGATTTTTTGGGGCATTTATCCTTCGGGTTCAACCGGTATATTATCTGCGCTTCCAATATTTATTTCAAATGATATTATAAATACCGCTGCATTAATCATTGCAGGATTGCTAACTGTATTAGCTTTTATTGCTGGGATCAAGAACAGACTAAATGTAAACCGGTATTTCTTATTTCTCTACACTGTTTTTTATATACCATTCTTTATAATGATGCGCTACTTCTGGGGTAGTCCGTACTATTTTTACAAATTTTTATATGTTAATTATTTTATAGTTGTAGTAATACTGTTCTTGTGGTTATCAGATTTTTTAAGATCTACTAAAAAGAAAGTCATTAAGAATACTTTTTTAGCCTTATTAGTTCTCATAGGCGGTTTGAATATTATTTGGAACATTTCTATTGATTATGATTATTATACAAGACCCTATAATGATAAAAAGCGGATTGAAGATTTTTTCTCACATACCAACAAACAGGAAATCTCTCAATCTTATATTGATATACCTAACTTTCTTGTCGATTTAGTTTTCAGATATATTTTTATTGAGCACGGTTATTCTCCTCTAACTTCTCGTAAGGATGCAAAATACATAATTCAGTTGGAGAATTATGGAAACGTGTATCAAAATTCAGTATCGAAAAGTCGGGAATTATTTAATAACGGGTTATTGAAATTATTTGAACCCCCTTCAGATAACCAGATCACAACCGCTACAATGTATGAACCAGAGCATTCTGGAAAAATTAATATTAACTGGATAGGAAACGAGCTCAGCTTAAAACGCGGTATTCTTTTATCATCATTGAACAGTCTTACTGATTTTTTAGAAAAGAGCGGAAATCTTTCTCGAACCTTCATTGATATCACAGACAAGGATACATATATATTACTTGACGAGTCTCTAAAATCAAAAGGTATTAAACTGCAAAGATCAGCACTTAATGCGGATTGGTTTATCAGGAGTAACGGTGGAAGAACAATCATCTCGAATACAAAAGATTCAGAAGAAATATGGAGCAATGAATTTTTCAAGGTAATAAGTCTGAATCCAGGGACTAAAATAAAAATTAATGAACTTCCAGAGATTCCGAATTTTTCCGGAATAATTAAAGAGGCAAAATTAAACGGCAATAAAATCTATATTGATATACCGTCATCAGAGCATCTCTATTTATACTTGAAGCAATTTCTTAGTGAACAAGGAATTAAAGTTGTTGATAACCCAGCAGAAACAGAAATTTTTTGCCGGTGTATTTTCAATAAGGACTTTGAAAAATTAAATTACCAGACATATTCAAACGCTAACGAAAAAGTATTATGGCAATCAGTTTCTTTCAATGTATTTCAGAGACCGTGGGAAGTCCAACTTGTTAAAATACCTTTAATAGACAGAATTCAAAATTCTAACAAAAGACTTGAAGATAACCTACCCTTTACAATGGTTGCTAATTATTCTAGAGGTGATTTTCAAATTAAGATTTCGAATCTTTCATCTATTGCAGAATATTTAAGAATCATAGTATCTCCTGGTCCCAGTATTGAATTTTCGCCATTTGCGCTTAAAATAGAAAACCTGAATAACGGCAAAAAGAAATTAATTAATGTTGATAATCCAGTGACACTTGTTGATTTAAATATTAATGACATTAAAGAAAAGTCCGATACGACCTTAGATTTATTTATACAAGGTCAAAATTTATTTGGTCGTTCTTTACTTCCATTGGATGATCGTTACTTGAATTATCAGATTCAAGCATTGGAACTAACTGACCAAATCGATCACTACTCAGATTATTTACTGAAAGTTTTGAATAATGAGGTTCCCTCAAGATTAGACCGTTTTATGAGACTTTTTATAAAGGAAAAGAAATTCAGCGATATAATTGATAAAAAAGATTCAACTAAAATATTTTTAGGAATGGGCTGGTACCCGCTTGAAGAATATGAGGATAAAACTTACCGATGGGTAGGTGCAAATCCAGCTGAAATTATATTGAATGATGTTGACACAAGACAGAATGTTTTAGAAGTAAACCTTGAACCAGGACCGGGATGTGGGGATAAACCATTAAATGTAAAAATTTTCGATAAGACCAAAATGTTAATAAATATGGTTGTAAGAGGAAAACAAAAATTGCAAATCCAAATGCCGAAGGAGAGTTTTGTTAATATTCAGAAACAAATTATTCTGAAATTTGTAGTGGATTCTGAAAATAAAAAAATTATATCAGATCCAAGAGTTCTAAATTATCGCGTGTTCAATATTTCTTTAAAACAAATTAAAAAGAACGATATTATTGACATAAACAACTCTTATCAATTGGAACTAGGTAAGGGTTGGTATCCTTATGAAACATACAATAATGAATCATTTCGATGGGTCGGTAAAAATTCCGCAGAAATTTTAATATCAAATTTGGATACAACTTTACAGAAGGTTAAAATAAATATTGAACCCGGGCCGAGTTGTGGAGGACTTCCTTTGCAAATGAAAATATATTTTAATAATAATATTATCACGAAAAAATCCGTCGTTAGTAGAGAAGACTTAATAATTAATATCCCCGAACGATTAAGAAAATCTTCGACTAAACAGTTTGTTATTAAACTTCTTCCCGTTAGCATGAATGCCGTAATTCCTACAGACAAGAGAATATTAAATTTTAGAGTATTTAGCATAAGTATAGACAAATAATTTATTTATTTCTTTATTGGAATGATGAAAAGAGAAGGTGGAAAACGATTAAATAATATTTTAAGAAACCCATCTGCTAATAAGCCTTTAGTTAGTATTATTACGGCAGTGTTAAATGGGGAGAAATATCTCGAACATACTATTCAGAGTGTTTTAGAACAGTCCTATGATAATATAGAATATATAATAATTGATGGCGGCTCAACCGATAAGACACTGGAGATTATTCAACAATATGATAAATCGATTGACTATTGGATTAGCCACACGGACAACGGAATCAGTTCTGCATTCAATCTTGGTATAGAAAATGCCAAAGGAGATATCATTGGGATAATTAATTCCGATGATTGGTATGAACCTGACGCGGTTAAAAAAGTAGTAAACATTTTTGTTTCAGCAAATCCCGATTTAGTTTGTGGGGCAATACAATTCTGGCAACAGGATAAAAAAATAATTTCCTCATTCTCAGAAATAGCGAGAATAAAGAGAGAAACTTCAATTCATCATTCCACTGTATTTATTAAGAAAAAAATTTATGAGACTTTTGGTAATTTTGACATTAATTATAAATACGCTATGGATTATGAGCTGTTGCTTAGATATAAAATGGAAGGAATCAAGTTTTATTTATTAAACTATGTAATTGCGAATCGCAGATTAGAGGGAATTTCTTATATAAATCGTAAACAAGCACTTAAAGAAACAAAACTTGCCAGGTTAAAGCATTTTTCCAAACTTAATGTTTGGGTAAATTATATATATATAGTAGTTAAAGATTATGCTGGTAGATTGTTAAAAGGAAGTGTCTTATTGCCTTTATACAGATATTATTGGATGATAAAAAACAAAAAATTATCTAAGGGTCAATTATCTTGAAAGTTTGTTTTGTTACTGATTCATATCCTCCAAATGTTGGTGGTGCAGAAATTGTTATTCAGAATATTGTTGAAGGAATAGCAAAACACGGTTTCGGTACAATAGTAATAACAACAAAACCCTACAACACTTCTTTTTTAAGATTCGATGATAAATCCAAAGTCATAAGAATTTACACTCCTAAATTTTTACGACGTTTTTGGTTTCTAGTTCTTTCTCTACCTTACACTTTCTATTATGCTAGAGATGCTGATCTTATCCATGGCACAAGTTATGGAGGTATTATACAAACGTATATTGCGGGGAAGTTATTGGGCAAGCCAACCGTTCTGACCGTACATGAATTTATGGGGAAAAATTGGTTTAAGTTCACCAACAATCCATTAGTTGCATTATTCTATCAATTGGCAGAAAAAATATTTGCCAAATTATCCTTTTCTAAATTTGTCGCTGTGTCTAACTTTACAAAAAATAAATTGATTGAAGCAGGGGTTCCGTATGATAAAATAATTCAAATCTATAATGGAGAAAGTTATACTGGCATTAAAATAAATAAATCCATTATAGAGATTAGAACAGAATTAGGACTTGGTTCAAATGATTTTGTTTTCGCTGCATACGGAAGAACAGGTATAACTAAAGGTTTTGAATATCTTGTAGAAGCAATCCCATCGGTTTTAGAAGAAATACAAAATTCAAAATTTCTGCTGATACTTACGAAAGATGATGGAAGGATTTGGAAAAAAATAAACAAAAATTTGAAAAAAATTGATAAGAATAGAATCGTCATATTCAGTTCTTTAGAGAAGGAAACATTATTCAACTTGTTAAATGTTTCTGACGTGATAATAATTCCTTCTCTATCCGAGGGCTTTGGCTTTACCACACTTGAGTCAGGAATGTTAAAAAAAGATATTATCGCCTCTAATGTTGGAGCAATACCAGAAGTTATTAGTGGGAATTATATTTTATTTGAGCCGTATTCATCAGAAGCAATAAAAAGTGCATGTATTAGAGCTTTTCAAAAAGAATTTAAATATAAGGGGCCAATGACTTTCAGTTGGGCAGATTCTATAAAAAGTTACTTAAAATTATATAAAGAAATAATAAATTAGAATTAATGATTTTTAACAATATGAGCATTTTTTGACTAATCAATACGGGAAAAAATTTTTAGTCTTGATCCCTGCTTTTAACGAAGAGGAAAGAATAAGAGAAGTAATTTCCGAATGCAGGAAATATTTATCTAATGAAACAGATCTGTTAATTATTAACGATGGTTCAACTGATGGAACACTCGCTGTTTGTCAAAAAGAGGGAATTAATGTAATTAATACTCCGTTCAATCAAGGGGTCGGGAATGCACTTCAGACTGGGTTTAGATATGCAATTGAAAATAATTATGACTACTTAATTAATATAGATGCTGACGGACAACACGATCCTAATGATTTACCGAAATTCATTGATAAATTAAATGAAGGCAGAGTAGATATTGTTATTGGGTCACGATTTTTGGAAAATGGTAAATATGATGGTTCTAAAATTAGAATTATTGGTATAAAATTTTTTTCTAAACTGGTTTCAATTTTAATCGGTGAAAAAATTACTGACGTAACTTCCGGTTACCGTGGTATGAATAGGGCAGCGTTGAACTTTACAATAGTAGATACATTTAATTTTGATTATCCCGATGCAGATTTTCTGCTTACCTTACATAGGGCCGGTTTTAGATTTTGTGAAATACCTGTTACAATGATGAAAAGATATAGCGGAAAATCTCAGCATAGGGGTCTAAAACCGCTTTATTATATATTTAAAATGTTACTTTCTATATTTATTATCTTGCTTAGGAAAAAACATCGTTAATTAAAAAAGAATTAACTAAGGAGAAAAATATTTCAACGCGACTGAACATAGTGGTTATTTTAATGGGGGTAGTAATTGTTCTTGGTATCATAGAATTGGTTAGAAGAAGAAAGCTGAATGAAGAATATTCTTTTTTGTGGTTGATAATCGGTGTTTTGCTTTTATTGATAACATTTTTTCCACAATTAATTTATTTTATCTCAGGATTTATTGGTACAGAACTTCCGATCAACACATTATTTTTTACCGGTATAATATTCTTAATGCTTCTAGGATTATTTTTTTCGCTGAAGATTTCAATACTATCTAATCGAGTTAAAAA
>VEPI01000166.1:0-31287 GCA_012026935.1 Melioribacter sp.
ACATCACCAAGAATAGTACTACGATTAAGGATGTAATAGAAAAAGTAGGTGGATTTACAAAAGATGCTTCATTGGAAAAAAGTGAATTGATACGCGGTACAAGCGATATTCAACTTCTAAAACTGAAAGCTTTCAAAGAAACTTATGAAAAAGAAGGTAATGTTACTTTAACACAGAAATTCTACGAAAAAACTTTTAATGAAATGATGACAGAGCAACTGCTTATGCTTCGTACTGCAGACCTTGCGGTAGAGGACACTGCTTATTTTTATATTGATAATGCTTTAAGGGTATTTCAAAATCAAAGTATCGTTAATTTTTCAAAAATCAATTCCGATTCGACAAGTGATTCGAAATATATTGTTCGTGATGGTGATGTTGTGATTGTTCCATACAAGGAAGAATTAGTTTATTTGTTCGGGCAAGTCTATACGCCAGGTTTCGTTAAGTACGAGAAAGGAAAAGATTGGAAATATTATTTGCAAAAAAACGGTGGTAAAACAGAATTAGCGGATAGTGAGGTAAAAGTAATTAAAGCAAAAACAAGAACATGGATTACTGCTGATTCTGATGTAAGTATAGAACCCGGTGATTTTATCTATGTTCCAAAAGATGTTCCTAAGAGGTTTGATTGGTATTTGAAACAAGTCGGTTCATTATCAAGTGTTATTACAGCAGTTGCTACTATTATTTTAATTATTATTCAATCTGGTAAATAAAATTTTAAAAATTTTTAATTGTTAGGTATAAATATGAATCAAGACAGTGATAATAAAATTGCTGGTAATACTTTTTTTGAATTCTTAACTGTTACTGTCCGTTACCGTTGGTTTTTAATTTGGTTTGTTCTAATAATAACCTTAGCTGCTACTGCTTATGCATTAATAGCACCCAAATGGTATGAAGCAACAGCATCTGTTCTGCCGGCTGAAAAGACAGATTTATTGTCGTCAATCTCTGGACTTTCAAATTTAGCAAAAGGTTTTTCCGCAAGTAGAGGATTAGCTGCATTAACAGGTAGGAATACGGAAACTGATAAATATGTTGCGATATTAAAGAGCGCTACTATAACTGATGATGTGATCAAAAAATTTGATTTGAGAAAAGAATATGATCGAGAAGATGATTATTATGATAAAGTTGTAAAAGATTGGCAGTCCAATTGTATTCTGGAAATTCAAGATGAAGGAAATCTAACAATAAGTGTATTAGATAAGTCTCCTCAGAAAGCTAGTGATATTGCTAACTATCTTGTTCAACGATTAAATGAAGTAAGTACAGTATTAGGTGTTACAAATGCTAAAGCAAATCGTGAGTTTGTAGAAAAGAGATATTTCCAAAGTGTGAATGACATTACAAATCTTGAAAATGATATGAAATTATTCCAGCAAAAATACGGTGTAATTGCGGTACCTGAACAATTAAAAGCTACTGTTGAGTCTATGTCAAAAATTTATGTTGATTACAATCAGAAAGAAATTAAAATGAATGTAATGAAACAGACTTACGGGAATGATCATCCGCTATATATAAATGCTAAATTAGAAATGGATGAACTAAAGAAAAAAATTGATCAACTAAATTCAGGTACTGATTCATCACAGAAAGAAGTAAATCTATTAATACCTTTTAAAAAAGCTCCGCAACTTGGAAATGATTATTTAAAAATTTACCGCAACTTAGAAATTCAATATAAAATTCTTGAATTTATTCAACCGCTTTACGAACAAGCAAAGATTGAAGAAGTACGTAATACCCCTTCGGTTTTAGTACTTGATAATGCATCTCCTCCGGATCGAAAGGCAAAACCTAAAGGAACAATTTATGCTCTTGTTTCATTTGTTTCTTCATTATTAGTTGGATACTTTTTGATTTTTATAAAGGAAATGTTTTTAAAACTAAAAACAACCGACCCGGAGAGACATAAATTGATATTTTCTTTATTAAAGTCTGACCTTTCAAAGTTTCGTTTACTAAAAAGGTAAATCCTTAATGTCTGATGCAGTAAGGATTCGAAAGAATTCTTTTTATTCAACTCTTTCAATATCATCCCGTTTGATTGCCAACGTTTTTGTCTTCTGGATTATTGCAAGATATTATGGACCGGAAATATTTGGGCAATTTAAGTCTGCACAAGTCTTGGCAACAAATTTTATTATTCTTGCAGATTTTGGTTTTGATATTCTTTTAACAACGGAAGTTGCACGCAACAGAATAAATGCTGTTTATTTATACCGCCAATTTTACTCACTTAAATTGATGTTCAGCCTATTTACTTTTACTGCTATGTGGCTTCTATCGCTATTTGGTAATTTCAGTCAAGAGACAAGAACTTTAATTCAAATATTAAGTTTTTATACAATATTCACTACACTCACAAATCATTTATTCGCTCTTTATAAAGGATTCGAAAAATTAGAATATGAAACTAAAGTATCATTATTTATTAATGTAGGCTTAATTTTAATCCTCTTCCCTCTAATAATTCTTAAAATAAATATTTTTATAATAGCTTTGGTTTTTGTTTTTACTCGTTTTTTTGGATTTATAGTTGCAATAATATATTCCTTTAAACTAATTCCAAATATATCTTTCAGAATTTCATTTGATGGTTTCAGTGAAATAAAAAACAAAGTATTTATTTTCGGATTTTTTCTTTTATTTAATAATCTCTTCTTTCAACTTGATACAATACTTCTGTCTTTATGGCGAGGGGACAAATCAGTTGGCGTTTATCAAGCCGCATTTATGTTAATAATGCTGCCATTGATTATTCCGGATATATTTATCAATACACTTATGCCGTTTCTTTCTAGACTGAACGTTGAGAATCAAGTTCAATGGAAAAGAGCCGGCTACTTGATGAATAAAATATTAATTGCAGTAGCCATTCCAATTTCGATAATATTATTTGCCTTTTCAGAACAAATAATTAAAATTATTTATGGGTCGAGAGCTTACTCTGAAACCATTCCAATCCTTAGAATTTTTGCCATTACGCTTTTGGTTAGATTCTCCTTGGAATCTTATGCGCTTATGTTAACAACATCCGAGCGCCAAAAAATAAGATTGATTACAGTAATAGTAGCAACTCTTCTAAACTTTATACTGAATTATTTCTTGATTCCAATATATGGGCCTTATGGTGCAGCTTTGGTTTCGCTTATCACAAATATTTTTGTAGGGATAATTTATTATGCAACAAATTATAAATTAGTCTCTGAATATTTATTGAATTATAAAGTACTTATGTTTGTTTTAGTTTCACTTATAATGGCTTACTTCTCTTGGTTACTTAGAGATATTAATCTTTTCATTTCTATTCCAGTTCTTGGACTTATTTTCATTTTTATTATTTATTATATCTTTTTTACAAAGAGTGAAATTGAATTAATGTTTTCAAAAGATTTTAAATTGATGTTTACTAAAAAAAAATAATGCAATGACTTTTGTCTCGTTTATATGTTTTGGAATATTCGTACTGCTGATGATCTCTTTGTTTAAGAAAGATACAGATGTATTTTCACCGGCAAGATTATTTGTTATTATTTGGTCGTTGGCAATTGGTTTAACGGATTTAAAATTAAGCAGGTATCAAATTATTTGGACCGATTTCAGCTGGATAATGATACTTATATCTTTATTCTCGATGCTCACTGGAATGTTTATAGTATATGTTATAAATATAGATAAACCAGTTAAGAAGATTGATTTTGTACGTAACTCTTTCAAAGAAAATTTCTTCGACTCAAGTAAACTTTTTCGATATGTAATTTTTCTCTTTCAAGCTTATATTGTTTCATATATAGTATCAGCGTTGGTCATAGGCTTTGTTCCATTGTTCACTCTTTATCCTGGAGTAGCACGTAACGATTGGGGAATTTTCGGGTTTGGACTTTTTGTACAATCATTTCCGGCAATAATTTATTTAATTATTCTATATTACATTATTACGAAGGGGCAAAGAAAAGAAAAAATATTATTAGCTTTTATTTTTTTTGTTACAAGTTTTACATACGCATTACTGCTACAAAGATATTATGTTGTATTCGCGATTATTCTTTCAGCAGTATCAATGTATTACATGACAAACTTATTACGTTTAAAAAATGTTTTGGTAATCACAGTTATAATTATGATTGTAATCTTCAGTATGACTTTTGTGCGATTAACCGGGACTATCTCAAATTATCTGTATTACTTAAGCGATATGAAATTCAATGTAAAGTATGCGCTATTTACCGAACCATACATGTATGTTGCAATGAACCTTGAAAATTATGCTCATTCTGTAGATAAGATAAATAATTTTACTTATGGGATCTTTTCTTTTGATTTTGTGTTTGCGCTTGCAGGAATAAAGCATCAAGTTGTTGAATATCTGAGATTACCTAAATACCCCTTTCTATTATCAAATAATTACAACACATACACAATGTTTTTCATTTACTATTGGGATTTTGGAATTTTGGGACTAGGTTTAATACCCATGATGCTCGGGGCATTATTTTCAAAATTATATTATAAAATGAGAAGGAATCCAAACTTAAATACTATATCAGTTTATTCAATTTTTAGTTTTGTAATTATTTTTTCTTTTTTCATTCCTATAATAAGTTTTCTTCATTTCGCATTTAATTTATTAATAATCTATTTCGTAACTAAGAAGATTACAGCATTATAACTTGCAATACATTTACTTTATTAATCAATCAATAAGGAAGAAATGAAATTTAAACTCAGTGGCTATAGTATCATGGAGTTGCTTTTAATTTTTGTTGAGAGGAAACTTAGATTACGTCTTCCGATTAGTTCTAAGTTGCGTTGGAAATTTAATATTAGTAGTGAAATACGGTTTTGGGATAAATGTATTAGAACGAACGGATTGATATGGCCTGATGAATTTCGCTTAAGATTAGATCCGAAACTTCAACTACAAAACGAGATTGCAATACTATTACCCAATAATAATGAAGTTACAATTCTTGATGTTGGTGCTGGTCCATTGACATATATTGGGAAAATTTACAATAAAGCGAAATTGAAAATCATCGCTGTAGACCCATTAGCTGATGAGTACGATAAAATTCTATCGAAATATTCCCTCACTCCATTAATTCATACTGAAAAATTAGAAGCTGAAAAACTAACTCAACGATTTGTAGAAAATAGTTTTGATTTTGTATTTGCTAGAAACTGCATAGATCATTCATATTCTCCAGAAAATGCAATCTTAGAAATGCTTAAAGTTGCAAAGGAGAGTTGTTATGTTCTTCTACTTCACAGACCAAATGAAGCCGAACAAGAAAACTGGCGTGGACTACATCAATGGAATTTTTCTTCGGAGAATGGAGATTTTATCATATCATCCAAAAATTATAAAATAAATTTTTCTAAAAAATATTCGAATTTGTGCAAAGTGGAATGTAGATACGATAAAGCTGATGATATGCTTTATACCCAGTTATTAAAGATGAAATCATAGTTCTAAATGAATTATTATAATCAGACTACTTGCGGTTCTAGAAACAGAAAATCTTAAAACGCTTTGGTCGTTAAGAACTATAAAGTATTCGAACGGAGTCGTAATATTTTTTTACACTTAATTCTTCAGTAATTTTCTTTTTGGAATGAATTAATTTCTGAAGTTGCTCTTCATAATTATTTTCTAAGAAATTAATTGATTCAATCCATGATTCTATATTATTAGGTAAGTAAGTTTTTCCGAATTGTAAAAGTATCTCAACACTTTCTTTCATACCTCCGATTGACGGTACGATAGGAAGAATATTTAATGACATTCCCTCAACAATTGACATAGGAAAATTCTCATAACACATTGAGGACATCGCTAAGTATTTAACTTCTTTTATAGTGTTAACTAATTCCTTGTAAGGAAGATAGTTTTTAAATGAAACATTTTCTTTTGTTAAACTCTGATGTGCTAAAAATTTTAGATTTTCTTCTTCTTCACCTTCACCAATAAACAACAATTGAAAATCATTATTTATTTTTTCTTTCCAAATTGTAAAAGCGTTAATCAAAAAGTCTAAATTCTTTTCTTTTGAGAATCTTCCAAAATAGCAGATAATATTTTTCTTTTTTGGGATAGTGGTGTTATCTAATGAAACAATAGGATTTCTAATGACGGCTATTCGTTTCTCGTCTATTCCGTCTTGAATGAGCTTTGATTTTAGAAAATTACTAGGACAAATAAATTCATCAACTATTTCTCTATGGGTTAAAATATTATTTGCTGCAAAACTTCTAATCCCTTTAATAATTGAATGAATCCATCCTCTGCGGTCGCAATTCTCAAACAATATGTCTAATTTAATTTTTTTGCCGACGCACTTTTCGCAGATAATTTTTTTATTGTAATTATAAAGGCTTGCGTTTGGACATATTAAATGAAAATCGTGAAGGGTTTGTACAACTTTAATTTTCTTTATCTGTTTTGTTTTTTTTATTGCCAACAAGATGGAAGGAGAGATCGAGGAAAAGAAACCATGCAAATGAATTACATCAATTTCTACTTTTTTAAGAAAAGATCTTAATAACCGGTAATTATATATTGAAAAAATATAATTAATAGTTCCGGAAAGTTTGTTGTCATTTTCCCACGAGCGGAATAAAATATCGGGATTTTCAGTGAGATCCTTTGTCTTTACGAATCCACAGTAATTTTCCGTTGCCTTATTACTTCTTGATAATTTAAAGACAGTTTCTGCTCCACCTTTTTTATCAAAACTATTTATATGCAAAACTTTCAACACAACTCCAATTGACTCAATCAAATATTAATAAAAGACAATATAAAAAAAATTATTAGACTGATTCTTTTTTTTCTATTTTTCTAAACAAAAAATACAGAGTAGAGTGAAAATCTTAGTAATTACTCCCAGAATTCCTTTTCCACCTTTTCGTGGCGATAAGCTCAGAATATATAACATCATAAAAATTCTGTCTATTAAAAACGAAGTTAAAGTTGTTTCATTTATTAAAGATCCAAACGAATTAACTTCAATGGAGGATTATAAAAAAGAAGGCATTAATATAGAAGTTGTTAATCTATCCAAGTTGAGATCAATGATTAATTTAATAAGATCGTTTATTCTTTCTGAACCACTGCAAGTCTCGTATTACTATTCAAAAAAAATGCATCAAAAGATATTTGAAATGACTTCAAAAGAGGAATTTGATGTAATATACTTCCATATTTTCACTACAGCTCAATATCATAAGGCCGTAAGTAATTCAACTACTCTAAAAGTTATAGATTTAACGGATGCTACTTCTTTATATCTAACAAGATATATGGAGTTTCTGAAAAATCCCTTAAAGAAATTGTATTTCGATTATGAAAGAAGAAAAATAATTAATTATGAAAAAATTATTCAGAAATTCGATACTGTATTTGTGTGCTCACCGGTTGATAGAGATTATTTATTGAAAAGAGGAGTTCACAATAATATCCAACTCTTTATAAATGGGATTAATAATGAGATTTATAAATATGAATCGTCCAAACCAGAAAAATTCAGAATAATATTTACAGGCAACATGCCATACTTTCCGAACAAAGATGCTGTAATTTACTTTGCAAAGGAAATATTTCCTCTTATTCTGAATAAAATTCCTAAGGCTATATTCTATATAGTTGGGCAGGATCCATCTGATGAGATCTTAGCTCTTCAATCTGAAAACATAATCGTTACTGGGTTTGTTTCTGATATGAAAAGAGAATACATCTTAAGTGAAGTAAATGTCGCACCAGTTAGATTCGGCGCTGGTACACCAAACAAAATAACAGAAGCATTAGCTTTGGGAATACCTACAGTCGCAACGAGTTTAACTATCAGCGGATTTAGTGACGAAATTAAAAAATTTATCCTTACTGCTGACACTCCGGAAATGTTTGCAGATAAAGTTATTACGATTTTTAATGACGAGACGATTAGAACTGAATATATGAAAGAAGCCAGTGATGCTGTCGGTAAACTGTTGAATTGGAAAAATCTTGTTGGAACTATAGATAATTATTTAATTAATAGGATTGGGATTAAAAGAAAACAATAAAATTCATTTCTTAACAACTTTTCTTATTTTTTGCTGTATGAAATAATTTTAGTTTTATAGTAGAAATAATTTCTTAATACTGTAAATTTTATTCTAAATAATTTATGAAAATATTTTTTTTAACTCCTAGAGTACCTTATCCTATTGATAAAGGTGATAAACTCCGCGCTTATTACCAAATAAAATTCCTTTCTAAACGACATGAAATATACTTGTTTTCACTTGATGAGAATTCTTGCTACAAAGCAGAAAAAGATCCTCTTAGAGATATATGCAAAAAAGTAAAGGTTGTAAAACTTTCTAAACTGAAAATATTTTTGAACTTATTAGTAGGACTATTTAGAGATATCCCACTTCAAACTGCCTATTATTATTCATCTGATATAAAAAAAGAAATCAAGAAAGAGATTGAGCAATTTAAACCGGATCTAATTTATTGCCAGTTAATTCGTTCAGCTGAGTACGTTAGAAACATTCAATCAATCCCCAAAATAATTGATTATGTAGATGTAATATCAAAAGGTCTAGAACGCAGAATTAGGAGAACAAATATTTTTTGGAAATTGATTCTAACGATTGAACATAAACGAGCGTTGAAATATGAAAAAATTGTTTTTGATGATTTCGATGAAAGAATTATAATAACAACAGAAGACCAGGATCAATTAAAATTTGAAGAGAAAGGAAAAGTGAAAATAATACCTAACGGAATTGATAGTGATTATTATAAACCTATTCCTTTCGAGAGAAAATATGATCTATTTTTTTCGGGAAATTTAAGATATCCTCCTAATGTAGATGCCTCAATATTTATTGTTGAAGAAATTTTACCTTTGTTAAAGCTGAAAGTCCCTAACATTAAGGTTTTAATAGCCGGCGCAGCTCCAAATAGTAAAATCCTTTCACTTCAATCTAAAACCGTGGTCATCAAAGGTTGGGTGGAAGACATCCGCGAATATTATAAACAAGCAAAAATATTTTTAGCCCCAATGCAGATAGGTACAGGATTACAGAATAAACTTCTTCAAGCAATGACTATGAAAATTCCATGTGTTACTTCGGAATTAACGAAAAAAGGAATAGTCTCTTCCGGAGAAAATATAATGCTGGTTGCAAATACTCCTCAAGAATATGTTGATCAGATATTGAAATTATTAAGTGATCAAAAATATGCTGATGAGATTGCTGAGCTAGGATTTAAATATGCTAAAACACATTTTGATTGGGAACAGATTACTCAGAAGCTCGAACAGATTTTTATTTCAACGATTAAAAAAAATAATTAGGATATTTCATCGACAAAGTAACTAAAAATGTTTTCTCGCTTTCGATTGGCCAGGCCGTTGCGTTTGTAACTAATGTAATCGCAATTGTTTTCGCAATTAGATTCCTAGGCGCTGGTTACTTCGGTCACTTCAGTAGTTTACTTGCCGTTGTTAGTATTCTTTCTAAACTTGTTGATTTTGGTATTGAACCTATTGTTTTTAGAGAATTATCTCGAGATAAAAATAATTATCATTTTTTTAGTACAGGATTAAATCTTCGGTTCGCAATTTATATTCTGTTAGTTATTGGATTTAATATTTCTGCACCGTTTCTTTCATTCACTTCAAGGGAAATTCTACTTTCAAATATTTTATTTACGACAATAATATTATCGGCTAAGATGGTTGTTGTTCGCGAATTAATGGCAACACCATTCAAAGTTAATCTTAAAATGCATTATCCAATGCTGCTTTCGATATTTGATAATTTGGTTTTAATGGCAATGATCTTTCTTATTCCTTTTGTTAGTGACCCGGTTCTTTATTTTGTTATAGCATACGCAGTTTCAAACTTACCCGGTTTTATATTATCGTTTTATTTCCTGAATAAAAAATTTGGATATAAATACGAAGTTACATTTGAAAAAAGTAACTGGTTGTTAAAAGAATCATTTACACTCTTTGGATTTGTAGTTCTTACAAGTATTTTCATGCAGATAGATATTGTAATTCTGAGCGCATTCAAAGATGATGTGAATGTTGGTATTTACTCAGCGGGGACAAGATTAACAATGCCGTTAAGTATAATTCCGGGTGCAATAGTAACGACGGTTTTTCCTATCCTTGTTAAACGTCTTAGCGATAAAGAAAGTACGGAGTTTATTACTAATCTTGTTATTAAACTTCTTTACTTTATTTCATTTGTAATGGCGGCCGTTTTTACTTTCGAATCAACCTCATTAGTAACATTAGTTTTGGGGCATGAATTCGTTAATACAGCCCAATCAGCATCCATACTTTATTGGTGTCAGATATTTCTTTTTTTCGGATTTTATTCACTTTCGGTTTTATTAGCTAACAATCAGCAACATTACAATTTTATGTACAGCGGTATTCAGGTTGCAATAAATCTTATTTTCTGTTTCTTATTAATTCCTAAGTATTCTTATGTTGGTGCGGCAATAGCTAAACTGATAGCGAGTTTTATTTCATTTCTTTTTATACTGTTTGCACTTAACAAATTTGGCTTTAGACCGTCTATCGGAAGGTATAGAGTATTGGTATGGTCTATAATTCTTGCCGGGGTATTATGGTTTGCTTCCATGTTGCCGGTTATACCATATCTAATTTTAGCCGGCATAGCGGTAATTATTGTAACTTTATTTACAAAACTTTTTAGTGATCAAGAAATTATTACTTTGTTTAAGCTTATTAATAGGGAAGAATTAGGTAAGAAATTGATTTCTAAGCTTTCCTTTATTGTATAGAATAAATTATCAAAAGTTACTTTACTTTCATAAATCCATATTCAACAGCGGCTTCACAAAATTTTTTATAGTTGCTGTCATTTATTTCCTCACCGTCGCCAATAGGTTCAAGCGCATAAAACCAAACCGCATTAAATCCTAAATCATGTGCGGCTTTAAATAATGTTAGATATTCATTTGAATCTTGGTCCGAACTAATCCAAATAAGAGAAAATTTTTCTCCCAGATATTCTTTCCACTCCGTCCACGTCTTCACTTGATCTAGACCCATAGCTTCTTTATTACCGTAGCCGCTGTACATTATTCCATCTGAAATTCTTAATAAACGGGCTGCTTTTTTTTCATCAAGTTCACTTACAATAAATTTTGCATGCGGATAAAATCCGCTGTTACTAAGATCTTTTATAAGATCTAAAAACTGTATATATGAATGTTCGCGACTAATCGGTTCATCGAAATAATAAGCCCAGATCTTACCGACATTTTTTATATTACGAAGAACTAACTCTTTATTATTTATTAAATCCGGTATGTAAATCTGGTGCATTATATGTAACGAATCAAATCCCGCATTATTTGCAAACGATTTTTCCTTTTCTCCGTATATAGCAGCGAGTAGTATATAATTAAATCCCCAACGGTCTTTCAATTCTTTTAATCTTTCAGGCGATTTTATTCTGTCGTTATGCGGCCAAATACCAACTATTTTTTCTTCCGCCGCTTCATATTTTTTGTCTAAAGTTGATTGAGCTTTTGAGGAAGTGTAAGTCATAGCAACTACGATAAGGATCAAATAGAAAGAGATTAACACTTTTAGCATAAAATTCCTTGCTGAATAAAAAAGTAACTTCAAGATAAAAATAAAAATCAAATCTTTAATTGATAACACTTATATTTACTCTAAAATATTACTTATTTCATTCCTAAGAAGACTCATAATGGTTGATGTATCAATAGTAATAGTTAATTATAACTCATTTGCTCTCCTGGATAATTGCCTTAGAACATTGTTTATGGAGACTAAGGAAATAACTTTTGAAGTCATTGTTATTGATAACTGCTCCACAGAGAAGGGAATTGATCAAGTTATTTTAAGGTATCCAAAAGTAAAATTTATTTTGAATGATACAGGCAGGGGATTTGCTTCTGCGAACAATCAAGGTTTTAAGGCAGCAAACGGCGAATACATATTAATGCTAAATAATGATGTAGTCTTTTTTGAGGATGTGATTTCTAAGGTTGTAAAATTTTCTAAGGAAAATAACGATCAAATAATTATCGGTTGTAAACTTTTAAATGAGGACCACACCCATCAGATCTCGGTTGTTGATTTTGATACCATTTCAAACCTATTCGGCGAGAATTTCTTTCTATACAAATTATTTCCGGAAAGCAAAGGCTTAAACAAGTATCATCTAAATAACCCTCTAGAAAAAAGAGCAATTGAAGTTGATGCTGTGAAGGGAGCTTTTCTTTTTATTCCAAACAATATATTAAAAGAACTTGATGGACTTGATGAGCGGTTTAATTTCTATTATGAAGAAACTGATTTGTGTTATAGATGGAAGTCGAGGGGAGGTAAAGTTTATTACTATCCGAATGGCGAGTTAATACATATCGGAGGAGCCAGCACAGATTCTAACTTATGGTTTAAGTTCAGTAATCAGCATGTTTCTAAAATTCAATTCTTTCAAAAACATTTTAAGGGAATTAAATTTTTACTTGCAGTTTCTATCCACGAATTGGGTTTAGTTCTTCGCTTTCCATTATATTTTGTTGTGGGATTAATAAAAGGGAATAAATCATTGATAATAAAGTCCGGTTGCTATTTACGTTCGATATTTGTTTATCCTCATAAAAAGACAAAGGCGATTGCATGAAAAAAATAATGATTGTTTTCGGCACCCGCCCTGAAGCAATAAAGCTTGCGCCGGTAATTCAAGCACTTCAAAAAGAAAAAGTTTTTAAGACAATTGTTTGTTCTACCGGTCAACACAGAGAAATGTTAAAGCAAGTGTTGGATATTTTCGATTTGAAAGTTGATGATGATCTTGACTTGATGAAAAAAAATCAAACCCTGTTCGATATAACTTCTAATTCATTAATTAAGTTAAAGACTTCATTTGAAAAGTATAAACCTGAGCTTTTAATTGTTCAAGGCGATACAACAACAGCATTTACATCAGCGCTTGCTGCTTTTTATAAGCAGATTAAAATTGCACATGTTGAGGCCGGTTTGAGAAGTTATGATGTCTTTCACCCTTATCCTGAAGAAGCCAATAGAAGATTCATTTCAGTGATTTCAGATTTTAATTTTGTGCCGACTGACGATGCGGAAAAAAATTTACTAAAAGAAGGCTTTCAACCGGAAACGATTTATGTTACCGGCAATACTGTTGTTGATGCACTGCTCCAGATAAAACTAAAATTTGATAAGCCAAAACTTGTTTCGCAGATCAAATCCGGACTTGAATCAAAATACGGTGAGGATCTCTTCAAAAAGAAATTTATTCTAATCACATTGCATCGCAGAGAAAAATTCGGCGATGAGATTAAAGAACTGCTTCGAACATTGGAACAACTAACCAAAATATATCCCGAATACAATTTTGTGTATCCGGTTCACCTAAATCCAAATGTTGTGAAACCTGTAAAAAGTATTTTAAGCAAGACAAAGAATTTCATTTTAACAGAACCATTGGATTATTTGAATTTCTTATATCTTATGAGTAAATGTCATTTCATAATGAGTGATTCCGGCGGCGTTCAGGAAGAGTGTTTCGTTTTCAGGAAACCGATTATTGTAATGCGGGATGTAACAGAACGTAATGAAGCTATAAAAGCCGGTTATGCTTTCTTAACGGGAAGCGATAAGAAAAAAATCCTTTCAAGATTTAATGAGATTGATTCAAAATTGAAAAAAGGATTTAATTTCTTCAAAACTAAGAATCCTTATGGCGACGGTAAAGCATCATTAAGAGTAGTTAAAATTCTAAAACAGAAAATGCTTAGTTAAAATGATATCTAACCGAGATATTATAATTTTTAATGACGATTGGGGAAGATTTCCTTCCACTCTTCAGCACATTGCCCGCGTATTGATGAAACATAATAACAAAGTATTCTGGGTCGGTTCACTTGGTCTTAGAAAACCGAAAATTGCATTATCAGATTTCAAACGTGCTGCACAAAAAATTTTGGAAGTTTTTTATAAAAAAGATAAAGCTCGGAAGGATTCGGAAATTACACCAATCTTAATTTTCCCTTTTGTCTTACCATTTCATGATTATAAAATTATTCGTTGGTTCAATCGAATTTCAATTACAAGAACGGTAAAAAAAGTTTTAAATTATAACAAAGCAAAGAATCTGATTTTTATTACATCTGCACCTATAACTGATAATCTTGTTGGAAGACTTGGAGAATCATGTTCTATCTTCTACTGTGTTGATGATTATTCGCATATGGACAGAGCATTCAAATCAATTTCTGAACTTGAAAAAAAATTAGTTGCAAAGGTTGACGGTGTATTTGCTGTATCAGATTTTCTTTTTCAAACTAGAAAGTCGCCGAAAGGAAATACTTTTTTTGCACCGCAGGGTGTTGAGGCGGATCATTTTAAAAAGACAGATCACCTTGCAGCTCAAGTCAAAGAAATTAAAAAACCGGTTATTGGCTTTTTCGGTTTGATCTCTGAGTGGATTGACTTGGATATTATTTATGAATGTGTGAATCATTATCCTGAGTATTCTTTTGTTTTAATAGGAAAATCGTCAAGAGATTTAAGCCGCTTTTATGAATGCAAAAATTTTACTTATTTGGGAGCGGTAGATTACAAAGAATTGCCAAAATACGCTTCGGCGTTTGATGTAGGGTTAATTCCTTTTAAACTAAACGAAGTAACGATACCGGCAAATCCTTTGAAGTTACTCGAATATTTTTCAATGGGGATTCCTGTAGTTTCATCAAATTTGCCGGAAGCAAAAAAAAATAGTGATTTAGCTTTTATTGCAAAAGATAAAACTGAATTTGTAAAAATGCTGAAAGAAGCAGTTTCAGATAATAGTGTTAAACGAAATCAACAAAGAATTAACAAAGCTATGGATTACTCATGGGAATCCATCACAGAAAAAGTATTTAATAATGTTTTGCAAATTGAATCCGCTAAAAATGTTTACAATAAAAAATAATTAACAACTAATGACTCTTTTTCTAGAAATACTGCTTTTAATAATCTGTTTAGTAATTATTAATTCGTTTATCATTTATCCCGCTGTTGTTTATTTGATTGGGAGAAAAAAACCTTTCAGCACAAAATCAAAAAATTTCCAACCGACTATTTCGGTATTAATTGCCGCATATAACGAAGAGAAAGTTATTTCCGAAAGAATAAAAAATATCGCGTCACAAAATTATGACATGAGCAAAGTGGAAGTGTTTGTCGGTTCCGATGCGTCAAGCGATTCAACCAACGAAATATTATCAGCATTAAAAAATGAATTTCCTTGGCTCAAAGTTTATTTATCAGAAAAACGTCTTGGCAAAGCGGGAATAATCAATAATCTTATTAAAGATGTAAAAGGGGAAATTCTTGTATTCACAGACGCGAACACGGAATTCCATAAAGATGCGCTGAAAAATATAATTGTTGATTTTGCTGATGACGATGTTGGCGGTGTTTGCGGAAAATTAATTTTAATTGATAGTGATAAGGCCCGCACTGACAGTGTTGAGGAAGTAAAATATTGGAAGTATGAAACAATTATTAAACGTGCAGAAGGCACGTGCGGGATTTCGCTCTCTGCTAATGGCGGATTTTTTGCAATTAGAAAAAAATTATACTGTATTATTCCAACAGAAAAAGCCGTTACCGATGATCTCTATATATCTCTCTCGGTTGTTTCTCAAGGTTGTAAATTTACATATAGAGAGGATGCAATAGCGTATGAGAACACAGGTAAAAACTTGCGTGCGGAATACAAAAGGAAAGTTCGGTTTAGTGCTACAAATTTTCAAACACTTGTTTTTTTCAAATCGTTACTTTTAAATAAGAACACCTTTTTAAGTTATGCGTTTTTTTCTCATAAAGTAACACGTTGGTTTTTGCCAATACTTTTACTGCTTGTTTTTGTCCTTAGTTTATTTCTTTCATATTCAAATTTGATAATTCTTGATTTCTTTTTAATTCAATTGTTTTTTTATTTTTTTGCATTGATTGGATTTATGCTGACTTTTATAAAAGTAAGAATTCAAATATTCTCGCTCCCCTATTTTTTTGTTATTTCTAATCTTGCTGTTGTTGAAGGATTAATAAAATTCCTAAACAGAAAACATAGTGTAATTTGGCAATCAACTGAGAGATAAATGAAATATGATGTTATTGTTGTCGGTGCTGGTATTGTAGGATTAGCTTCGGCATTAAAATTACTAGAAAAGAATCGAACGTTGAGATTACTAATTCTAGAGAAGGAAAACGGTGTAGCAAAACATCAAACCGGTAATAACAGCGGAGTGATTCATTCCGGCATTTATTATAAACCCGGAAGTTTGAAAGCGCAGAATTGCGTACGCGGATATAAAATGCTTATTGATTTTTGTAACGAGAATAAAGTCCGTTACGATATTTGTGGTAAAGTAATTGTTGCTACTACTGAAAATGAAATTCCCGTAATGGAAAATATTCTTGACCGCGGAAACAAAAATGGCCTTGTCGGATTAAAACGACTAAAGCGTGAAGAGGTAAAAAATATTGAGCCGCACGTTGAATGTGTGGCAGGGATTTTTGTTCCCCAAACCGGAATTATTGACTATAGTGAGGTATCGGAAAAATATCTTGAGTTAATAAAACGCGCCGCAGGGAAAATAGAATTCAATACCGAAGTAAAAAACCTATTGATAAATAAAGATGAATGCGAGGTAATGACATCGCGAGGTGTTTTCAGATCGAATATTGTTGTAACATGTGCGGGATTATTTGCTGATAGAATAACCAAGATGACTAATCCGGATTTGCAGCTACGTCTCGTTCCTTTCCGCGGCGAATATTATAAATTGAAAGAACAAAAAAATAATTTGGTTAATGCATTAATTTATCCTGTACCTGATCCCGCTTTTCCGTTTTTAGGTGTTCATTTTACCAAAATGATAAACGGGGAAAGAGAATGCGGACCGAATGCTGTACTTTCTTTTAAGAGAGAAGGATATACGAAAACAAGTTTTAATTTACTCGACACATTTGAAACCTTTACCTGGAATGGATTCCATAAATTGATAAAAAAACATTGGCGAATGGGATTAAGCGAGTTTTACAGATCGTATAACAAAAAAGCTTTCGTACGTGCATTAAATAAATTGATTCCCGAAGTAACAACAAATGATCTTGAACCGGGCGGTGCCGGAGTACGGGCTCAAGCATGCTTAAAAGACGGAAGCTTACTCGATGATTTTTATATTATTGAAGATAAAAAAGTTGTTCACGTTTGTAATGCACCGTCTCCAGCTGCTACAGCATCCCTTGCAATCGGTGATTATATCTCAGATAAAGTTCTAACGAAAGTTTAATACAAAATATTATGAATAAAAAAACAGAAAAATTTTTAATTCTTACTACGGATTTTATTGCTGTTAATCTTGCTTGGATTTTATTTTTCTATTTACGCGTCCAAACCGGCTGGTTCGAATTAATAGCTCAGCCCGATATTCTTCTTTCAATGATAGCAGTCTATTTTTATTGGCTCGTCATTTTTACTTTTGTAGGAATGTACCGTACATGGTTTGCTCTTTCAAGATTTGATGAATTATCTACATTGTTCAAGGCAACGTTTGTCGGTGTTTTCATTTTGTTCTTTTTAGTATTGTATGACGATTATACAAACGGTGTTTCAACTTCCGTAAGGTTTTATATTTTCCTTTACTGGGGAATTTTCCTATTTGTGGTAAGTACAGGAAGATTATTCATTAGAAGTCTTCAACGAAGACTTTTGATTAAGGGAATCGGAAGAAGAAATGCTTTAATTATAGGATTTAATCCTAAGTCGAATGAAATTCATAATTCGATTTTGAAATTTAGAGAATTGGGCGTTGATGTTGTTGCTTATGTTGATGTTGACGGTTCACAGCTTAATAATTCATTTAAAAATATTCCTGTTGTAGATACAATACACAACCTGGAAACAATTCTGGAAGATTATCAAATCAAAAATGTAATTATTTCTCTCGGGAGACATGAAGAGGAAACTATTCTTGAAGTCATTTCACGTTGTGAAGGAAAAAATGTTGAGATAAAAATCGTTCCCGATCTTTATGATATTATAAGCGGCCAGGCAAAAATTTCTCAGCTTTATAGTTTTCCGCTTATTGATGTAATGCCGGAATTAATGCCGGAGTGGGAAAAGAAAATTAAAAGATTGATGGATATAGTCCTATCTTTTATACTTCTGGTTTTAACTTCCCCGGCAACCTTATTAACTGCTCTCTTTATTAAATTAGATAGTAGAGGACATGTGTTTTTCAAACAGGACCGCGCAGGAATGAATGGAAAGGTTTTTAAGATGATAAAGTTTAGAACAATGATTGCGGATGCTGAAAAACATACCGGGCCTGTTTGGTCTGCTAAAGATGATCCAAGAATTACGAAAGTCGGAAAATTCATTCGTAAAGTTCGGCTTGATGAAATCCCGCAAGTTTTTAATGTGCTGAAAGGCGATATGAGCTTTGTCGGCCCGCGTCCGGAACGGCCTTTTTTTGTTGAAAAACTTTCACAAGAAATTCCGCTTTACAAAAGAAGATTAAAAGTTAGACCGGGAATTACAGGCTGGGCGCAGGTAAAACACAAATACGATGAAACTATTGAAGATGTAAAAGTTAAACTTCGTTACGATTTATTCTATATTGAAAACATGAGTTTAAGAATGGATTTTAAAATAATTTTCAGAACGGTTTTTGTAGTATTATTCGGTAAAGGTCATTACGATTAAAATTAAATTTGATTATGAAAGCAATTGTAATAATTCCTACATATAACGAGATTCACAATATCAGAAAACTGATTCCTGAACTTCTTGAATCGTACCCTTCACTTGATATTCTGATTGTTGATGATAATTCCCCTGACGGAACTGCAGATGCCGTTGATGAAATGAGTAGAAATAATTCCAGGGTTAGAATTATTAAACGAATGGGAAAAATGGGTCTTGGCACAGCATACGTTGCCGGGTTTAAATATATGCTGGCAAACGGATATGATTGCGCTGTTCAGATGGATGCTGATTATTCTCACGATCCCAAAGAGATTAAAAATTTTTTGGAAGTAGTAAATAATCATGATTTGATAATCGGCAGCAGATATATTTACGGAGTACGTGTTATTAACTGGCCGATCAGAAGATTATTGCTTAGTTATTTTGCCAATCTATATTCTAGAATTATTACCGGAATGCCGATTAAAGACGGAACAGGGGGATTCAAATGTTTCCGGCGTAAAGTATTGGAAACAATAAATCTTGATGCAATTCATTCCAACGGTTATTCATTTCAGATAGAGATGAATTATAAAGCATGGAAGAAAGGATTTAAGCTAATTGAAATTCCAATAACCTTTGTTGATAGAGTACAAGGCACTTCAAAGATGTCTAAGAAAATTGTACGTGAAGCGGTTATTATGGTATGGAAGTTAAGATTGAAAAGTATTTTCGGTACTTTAAATTAATAACGCAATGATTGATCTCTCAATAATAATTATCAATTATAACGTAAAAGAATTTTTACTTAATCTTCTGGATTCGTTACGTAAAGCGGTAAAAAATATTTCTACGGAAATAATTATTGTTGATAATGCTTCGGATGACGGCAGTGTTGAAATTCTGCGCGAGAAATTTCCTAACATAAAATTAATAGCCAATAAAAAAAATGTTGGATTCGGTTCGGCTAATAATCAAGCATTGCAAGTAGCAAAGGGAAAATATTTTTTGCTGATCAATCCTGATACCATAGTTAGAGAAGATACTTTAATTAAAATGCTGGGATTTTTTGATAAAACTCCTCAAGTTGGTATCGCGGGATGCAAAGTATTAAATCCTGATGGTTCACTACAGCTTGCATGCAGAAGGGGATTCCCCGGTCCATGGACTTCATTTACAAAAGTTATGGGATTGAGCAAACTTTTTCCTAAGAGCAGATTGTTTGCCCGATATAATTTAACGTTCCTCAATGAAAATCAAACTTACGAAGTTGATGCGATAAGCGGTGCATTTATGATGATGAGAAAAGAAGTCTATGAGAAAATCGGTGGATTCGATCAGCAGTTTTTTATGTATGGAGAAGATCTGGATCTTTGTTACAGAGTGCAAAAATCCGGGTATAAAGTCTATTACGTACACAATACAGAAATAATTCATTACAAAGGTGAAAGCACAAAAAGAAGCAGCTTGGATGAAACCAAAATCTTTTACGATGCTATGCATCTTTTTGTCCGTAAACATTTTTCTACTTCGTTCATCATCGAGTCAATTCTTCAAATCGCGATACTTTTCAGAAAATTAATTGCCTTTGCAAATGTTTATAAGCTTGCTTTTCTTTCAATTATTGTTGACTTCTTTACTTTTTCAATCTCCGTTCTTCTTGCAGCAAATATATATTCTAATGAGCATTGGAGAGGCTTCCCGGATTATGCAAAGCCTTGGGTTTATTTTATTCCTGCTTTTATTCAAATAATAATATCGTCTATCAGCGGATCGTACAGTAAAAAATCGTTTTCGATTTTACGTACTATCAGTTCACTATTGTTTGGAATGATCTTTTTATCGGCACTAACTTATTTCTTCAAACAAGTAGCATTCAGCCGAGCAGTTGTTTTAATAACGTATGCAATTGTTCTCGTTTTCTTCTTGTTCTGGAGAATAGGGCTTAAAGTTATTTTTAAGATTGGGCTTGAAACGGATACAAGAAAATCACGGACATTAATCGTAGCAAGTGAGTCTAAGGCTAAAGAGCTTGCATCAAAATTAAAATCAACTTTTACGAAACTATATCAAGTTGTGGGGGTAATCGGGCTGACAAGAAAAAGTATAGGTGAAAAGATCGGCAGTTATAAAATTTTAGGAACGGTAGATAATATAAAAAAAATCATAGTTGATGAAAAAGTTGATAAAGTAATTTTTTCTTCGGATGATCTTTCTTTCAATCAGATGTTTTCCGTGGTTGCGGAATGTCAAGGTGTGAATGCAGAGTTTCTTGTTGCAGGCAAGGAATCGGATTATTTGGTTGGTAAATCTTCCATTACAATGTTAGATGATATTCCACTTCTGAAAGTACAGTATAATATTTCTTCCTATTTCCACCGAGCATCAAAACAGATTTTGGATATAATACTCTCATCATTAATTTTGTTTTTGGTTTATCCTTTCATATATTTATTTCAAAAGCTGAGAACAAAAAAGAGTAAATTCACTCAGTTCATCCTCGGAATCCCGGGTGTATTCATCGGAAAGAAAAGCTTTGTTGGGCCACGTGATAGTTCTTATCACGGTGATTTATATGTAGGGAAAACCGGGTTAACCGGATTCTGGTTTGTAGAAAATTTCTTAGAGAATGATGCGGAAGAAATAAAAAAGCTTGATATCTTTTACGCAAAAAATCAAAACATTTGGTTGGACCTAGAAATACTTGGAAGAACACTTTCAAAAATGTTTTTTAGTATGGAGTAGAAATGGCAAAAAATGTACTGGATTTTGAGAAGCCCATCATTGAACTTGAAAAAAAGATTGATGAAATGCGGAAGTATGAGGGCAGTCTTAATATTTCAGATGAAATAAAAACACTTGAAGAAAAAGTTTATCAACTCAAGAAAAATATTTATAACGATCTAACCCGTTGGCAGCGCGTTCAACTTGCCCGTCATCCCGAGCGTCCTTATACCCTGGATTATATTTATATGATTACTGAAAATTTTGTTGAACTGCACGGGGATAGATTGTTTAAAGATGATAAGGCGATTGTAGGCGGCTTTGCAATGATTGACGAACAAAAAGTTATGATCATTGGTCATCAAAAAGGAAGAGATACTAAATCCAACGTTTATAGAAATTTTGGAATGCCTAATCCGGAAGGTTACCGCAAAGCATTACGTTTGATGAAACTTGCCGAAAAATTTAAAATTCCAGTTATTACTATGCTTGATACCCCAGGTGCTTATCCCGGTATTGAAGCAGAAGAACGAGGACAGGCAGAAGCAATTGCGAGAAATCTTTTAGAGATGAGCCGACTTCACGTTCCAATTATAGTTACAATTATCGGTGAGGGTGCAAGCGGAGGTGCATTAGGAATTGGTGTTGGTGATAGAGTTTTAATGTTGCAGAATACCTGGTATTCGGTAATCAGTCCGGAATCTTGTTCAAGTATTTTATGGAGAAGCTGGGAATATAAAGAAACAGCAGCTGAAGCATTAAAACTAACTGCTGAAGATTTATTGGAACAAGGAATTATTGATAGAATTATTCCAGAGCCATTGGGCGGTGCTCATAAAGATCACTTAAAAATTGCAAGTACATTAAAATCAGTTTTAAAAGAAGAGCTTTCCATATTAATGAAAATAAAACCAGAAAAGTTGATTCAGAACCGTCTTGAAAAATTTGCCAAGATGGGAATGGTTATTGAATAACAGCCCACCTTTCCCCCCAAAGGGAGGTGGTTAAGTTTTATATCTCAGATGAATAAATAATTCTATTTTTTTAATTCGGGAAGATATTTTTAAAATAAGGTTGCCCTTTCCTTAGGAGAGGGTGGGAGAGGCAGTTGCTCACACACGTTACTGAAATTCGGGTTAGATATGCCGATACTGATAAAATGCAATTTGTTTATAACGGGAAATACTTAGAATATTTTGAAGTTGGAAGAACCGAATTACTACGGGCAACCGGACTCGCTTACAGCGAAGTAGAAAAAAAAGGTTTTCAATTACCGTTAATAGAAGCCGGATTAAAATATTATCAACCCGCAGTATATGATGACATCCTGGAAATCCATGCAGCCGTAAAAGAATTATATTCTCCTAAAGTTCATATTGAATATGTTGTAAAGAGAAAAAGTACAAATGAATTAATTGCTGAAGGATTTACTACACATATCTTTATTCGAACTGATACAAAAAAAGCCGTACGTCCGCCAAAAGAATATATTGCTGCATTAGAACCATTTTTCAAAAAATAATTATTAAAGTTTACCGGAGAAAAATTCTCCGGCCGGATTAAGTTTTGAAATGCTAGAAAAAATAAAAGAACTTACCAAAGACACTGCGATTTATGGAATAAGTACAATCATCGGAAGATTTCTAGGATTTTTCTTAATACCATTTTATACAAATGTAATTAACACACATGATTTTGGAATTTACTCGAACATTTACGCTTACCTTGCATTTCTAAATATATTTTTCATCTATGGAATGGATGCAGCTTTTATGAAATATGCATCCTTAAAAGAAGACAAGTCTGAAAAGAAAAAAATTTTTTCAACCACCTATCTATTTGTTACATTAACAACGTTACTGTTGGCAGTATTATTATATCTGTTAAAAACGCCTTTTTCCAGATTAATGGAAATTCCTAATGAGTATTCTAAATTATATCACTATCTAATATTTATTTTGATTTTTGATACGTTAGCGCTTGTGCCATTTGCTAATTTAAGGTTAGAAAGAAAATCCGCAAAATTTACAACCATTAAACTGTCGAACATTGTATTAAATCTTGCTCTTAATTTTATTTTGGTATTGAAATACAAACTTGGTATAGAAGGAATTTTTTTGGCAAATCTTTATGCTTCGGCATTTTCCTTTTTAGTTCTAACACCGGAAATATATAGATTGATTTCCATCAAAATAGATAAAGAACTTTTAAGTAAACTTTTAAAGTTTGGTATTCCATATCTACCGGCAAGTTTAGCGGCAATGGTTGTTCAAGTTGTAGATCGTCCTGTTGTGCTGGCTATGACAAATGAATCTACACTTGGTATTTATCAGGCTAATTATAAACTTGGTGTATTCATGATGCTCTTTGTTTCGATGTTTCAATTTGCATGGCAGCCGTTTTTTTTGAATAATGCTAAGGAAAAAAATGCCAAAGAAATTTTTGCAAAAGTATTAACACTGTTTTTGTTAGTATCTAGTATGATATGGATTGTTCTAACATTATTTGTCGAAGATTTTGCACGATTTGAATTCTTGCCTGGAAAATCAATTATTGGGAGAGATTTTTTGAGCGGTATAGCAATAGTGCCGATTATTCTTCTCGGCTATCTTTTCAACGGAATCTATTACAACTTTCAAGCGGGAATTTATATAGAAGAGAAAACAAAATATTTTCCTTTTGTAACCGGAGCCGGTGCATTGATTAATGTTGTTGTAAATATTTTGTTAATACCAATTCTGGGTCTAATTGGTGCTGCTTTGGCAACTTTAGCAAGCTACGTTGTTATGGCACTTGGATTATATCTTTTCTCCCGGAAGGTTTACCCAATTAAATATGAGTATGGTAAAGTATTCAAAATACTCACTATAATAACTGTTACATGTATTCTTTACTACTACTTGTATTACGAGATAGGCCTAACTTTTATTTACAAATTGTTTTTGCTGGCGGGATTTTTAGGTTCACTTTTTGTATTAAGAGTAGTTGAGAAAAATGAAATTATCCGTTTAGTTAAAATGCTTCTTCGTGTCAAGTAATATTTTATCTTTTCTAAATTTTTAAAAAACAAGAAGAAATAAAATTTCTTTTATCATAACTTTTCATCACAATTCTAGAAAAACTTTATGGAATCAATTCAAATAAAAATCCAGCATATCACTGATAATTTTAAAGATATACTTTTACCCGAATATGCTACGGAAGGAAGCAGCGGTCTTGATCTTCGAGCAGCCGTTGAAACAGAAATGAAAATTGAAAAGGGTAAAGTCGGATTAGTCCCGACAAATCTTAAAGTCGAAATTCCTATTGGATATGAAATACAGATTCGCCCTCGCAGCGGTCTTGCCGCAAAAAATGGAATTGGAGTTTTAAATTCACCTGGAACAATTGATTCAGATTACCGCGGAGAAATCAAAGTTATCTTATTCAATTTTAGTGATGATGATTTCATAATCAAGCGCGGTGATAGAATTGCTCAGATGGTAATTTCGAAAGTTTATTATGCTAAATTAATTTTAACGGATGAGTTAGAAAATAGTAAACGCGGCGATGGCGGTTTTGGACACACAGGGAATAAATAATTGAGAATTTAGAATTGCGAATTGAGAATTTAATTCTCAATTATCCATTCGCAATTCGCAATTAATCTTTAATAATCATGTCAGATTTCGTACACATACATAATCATTCTCATTACAGTCTCCAGGATGGTGCATGCACAGTTGAAGATCTAATTCATGCAGCTAAAAAAAATAATATGCATGCAGTTGCGTTAACTGATCATGGGGTCATGTTTGGTTCTGCGGAGTTCTACAAAAAAGCAAAGAAGGAAGGAATCAAACCTCTTGTTGGAATGGAAGCTTACATTGTAATTGACGGAACACGTTTCGATAGGAAAGGGGACGATCCTGATAACACTAGAAAAAAATCAAAGCCGTATAACCATCTCCTGTTGTTAGCAAAGAATGAGATCGGTTATAAAAATTTGATGAAGCTTACCACCATCGGTCACATTGAAGGTTTTTATTATCGGCCAAGAGTTGATCTTGAAACGCTTGCCAAATATAGTGAGGGATTAATTTGTACATCGGCTTGCCCTGCCGGACCAATTTCAACACCGATAATTAATGATGATTATACTAAAGCCCGTTCAACTGCAATAAAACTGAAAGAAATTTTTGGAGATGATTTTTATTTAGAGATTCAAGATCACGGAATGGAAATTGAAAAACCGATTCTTAGTACAATGCCTAAGCTGGCGGCAGATCTCGGAATAAAATTAGTTGCAACAAATGATATTCATTATATCGAAAAAGATCATTCGGTTGCACATAATATATTAATTCATCTTGGTGATAAAACCGGGATGGTTGATTATAAAGATTTGCGGTACGGAACCGATCAGATATATTTCAAATCCGCTGATGAGATGAAGAACCTTTTCAAGAATTATAAAGGTGCAATTGAAAATACGATTGAGATCGAAGAAAAAATAAATTTACAATTAGATTTTCACGGACATCAATTTCCTCAATTTCCAATACCGCAAAATTCCAAAGCAAAAAATTTAGAAGAATATCTCGAACAACTTGCAGAGGATAGATTGGAAAATAAGTTTAAAAAGGTAACTCCGGAACTTGAGGAACGTTTCAAATTTGAGATAGAAGTTATTAAACAAATGGGTTACGCAGGATATTTTTTGGTCGTACAGGATTTTATTAATGCTGCAAAAGAAAGAGGTATTCCTGTAGGTCCGGGCAGAGGAAGTGCTGCAGGTAGTTTGGTTGCTTATGTATTGGGTATAACAAATGTAGATCCGTTGAAATACAATTTGTTGTTCGAGCGGTTTTTAAATCCGGCACGTAAATCAATGCCTGATATAGATGTTGATTTTGCTGATGACAAGCGCGGCGAAGTTATAAATTATGTAAAAGAAAAATATGGCGAGAATTCAGTTGCACAGATTATAACTTTTAACAGATTATCATCGCGTGCTGTTTTAAAAGATGTTGCACGGGTTCTAAAAATTCCAATTCCAACCGTAGAAAAAATTACTAAATGGATTCCGTCAAAGTTTGGACGTGTTTTCGATCTTGATCAAGCATTAAACGAAGTACCGGAACTAGCGTGGGTAAATAAATCCGATGACCAGATTATTCAAGAATTAATTAGGTACGCAAGAATTCTTGAAGGGATGAACCGCAATGCTTCTAAACATGCGGCAGGCGTTGTCATAACTCCCGGTGAAGTAAGTGATTTTGTTCCGCTTGCAATTTACGGCGATGATAATTCGATAGTGACACAATTTAATATGAAGGATCTTGAAGATGCCGGATTATTAAAAATGGATTTTCTAGGTCTCAGAACTTTATCAATCATAAGAGACACAATTGAGTTAGTTAAACAATCACGCAAGATTGAAATTGACATTGATAATATTCCAACCGATGATGCAAAGACATACGAAGTTTTCAGTAAAGGACAGACAACAGCTGTGTTTCAGTTTGAAAGTGCCCCGATGCGCGAGTATCTAAAAAAACTTAGGCCCAGCAGTATAAATGATCTTGCGGCAATGAACGCACTTTATCGCCCCGGACCAATGGAATTTATAGATGACTTTATTGCACGGAAGAATGGAAAGAGACAAATAAAATATTTACATCAAGTTTTAGAACCGATACTTAAAGAAACAAACGGGATTATAGTTTATCAAGAGCAAGTAATTCAGATAGCAAATAAAGTTGCCGGGATGAGTTTAGCCGAAGCGGATCTTCTTCGCCGTGCAATGGGGAAAAAAGATTTGAAAGCAATGGCTGAACAGAAAGAAAAATTTACTGAAGGTGCAGTAAAAAATAATATCAGCAAAAAAATAGCCGAAGAAATTTTTGAAGCTATAGATAAGTTTGCCAATTACGGATTTAACAAAAGCCACGCTGTTGCATATTCAATTGTTGCATATCAAACAGCTTACTTAAAAGCTCATTACTTAGAAGAATTTCTTGCGGCTAACCTTTCGAATGAATATGGCAACACTGATAAAATTACTAACTTACTGGAAGATTGCCGTAAGCTTAATGTTAAAGTTCTTCCGCCGGATATAAATAATCCATCTGTAAAATTCGGTGTTAAGAATAAGCAAATCATTTTTGGTATGAGTGCGATAAAAAATGTTGGAGTAAATGCCGTAGAGATTATTAAATCGGCACATGAAAAACTTGGAAGAAATTTTAAGAGCATTTATGATTTCTGTGCAAATGTTGATAACCGGATTGTAAATAAACGTGCTTTGGAAGGATTAGTTTTATCCGGTGCATTTGATCTTTGCGGTGGTTCCCGCGCGCAGAATTTTTTAGCTGTGGAAGAATCTCTAACATTCGGTAATAAAGTACAATCTGCAAAGGGTTCTTTATCGGATAGTTTATTTTCCGATGACTCCGATGCGATGCACATTTACGAACCGAAGCTTCCCGTTGTTCATCCCTGGGAAACAAAAGAACGGTTGGCAAAGGAAAGAGAAGTTCTTGGTTTTTATTTAACAGATCATCCGCTAAGAAAATATGAAACCGAATACAACTCATTCGCAACAGTTCATCTTGGTGAAATGGAAACCTATAAATTTAACGAATCGGTAAGAGCATGCGGAGTAGTAACGGATGTTAGAACAAAAATAGATAAACGCGGGAATCAAATGGTATTTTTTAAGTTAGATGATTTCAGCGGTTCATGTGAATGTTTGATGTTCTCTAAAGTTTTTGCAACATGCGAAAATCTAATTGCACTTGAATCAACCATCTTAGTAACAGGTAAATTGGAAAGCAGCGGCGATGCCGTAAAACTGCATGTTGATGAAGCAATTTCATTAGACGATGCAAAACAAAAACTAACAAAGAGAATTGGGATTATAATAGATAAGAATTCAAACCAAGCAAGCGCTGTTATTGAGATAAAAAAATTAATTCAAGAAAATGAAGGATCATTGCCCGTACTTATCTGTCTAAAAGATGACGGGGTTATGCGGGAATTTTATATCAATTATAAAATTTCATTCAACTCTGAGTTCATACCTAAAGTAAAAAAACTTCTCGGCGAAGAATCTATTGTTTATTTGGCTACTTAAAATTAAAAGTAAATTGTTGTGTGTTAACAATCATCTAATTGATTTGATTTCGTATTCGTATTTCTTAAGTTTGTGCCGTTATAAATAAATAAGGAAAAATAAATGGAAAAAAAGTGGGCGCTAATATTAGGAGCTTCCAGTGGTTTTGGGGGTGCGTCTGCAGTTGAACTTGCGAAACATGGATATAATATATTTGGTGTTCATCTTGATCGTCAAGCAACCATGCCGTCAGTTCAACTAGTTATTAAAAAAATTGAAAAGACAGGACAGAAGGCAATCTTCTTTAATATAAATGCAGCAGATCAAATTAAGATCAACGATACACTTGACGAAATCAAAGAAAGATTCGCAACCAAAGAACATCCCCATGTTCATGTTCTTATACATTCTCTTGCTTTTGGAACGCTAAAACCATACATCACAAAAAATCCAAACGACAGTATCTCTCCAGCACAGATGAGTATGACTTTAGATGTTATGGCACATTCCTTAGTTTACTGGACTCAGGGATTAGTACAAAGAGACTTATTTGCGAACAACGGAAGAATTTTTGCTCTTACAAGTGCCGGTTCACATACAGTAATTCCAAATTACGGAGCCGTTTCGGCGGCAAAAGCTGCTCTCGAATCACACATCCGTCAACTTGCTGTGGAACTTGGACCGATGGGTATTACATGTAACTCAATTATGGCAGGAGTTACGGATACAGCTGCAGGCAGAAAAATCCCAATGTTCGATAAAATGCTTTATGCGGCAAAAATGAAAAACCCGCGCGGCAAATTAACAACACCGGAAGAGGTTGCGAAAGCAATTCTTCTTTTATGTGATGAAAAAGCTGATTGGATTTCTGGAAATGTAATTGGTGTTGACGGCGGTGAATACATTGTAAATTATATCGGTGAAAAAACATTTAACAAATAAATTCGGAAGGATTGATGAATGAATTTACTCTAACTGAAGAACAACAAATGCTGCGGGAGATGACCCGCGATTTCGTCAACAATGAGATCAAACCAATTGCAGCTAAAATAGATGCTGAAGAAAAAATTCCTAGAGAACTGATTCAGAAACTTGGTGAACTTGGATTTTTAGGTGTTGCATTCCCTGAAGAATACGGAGGCGGAGGATTTGGTGAAGTAGGTTATTGTTTGATGCAAGAAGAAATTGCCCGCGGTTGTATGTCCACGGCAACATTTATTGGAGCTCATCAATCAATAGGTTCAAATGTAATTTATATCGGTGGTAATGAAGAACAGAAACAGAAATATTTAACTCCTCTTGCCAAAGGTGAAAAAATAGGTGCTTTCTGCTTAACAGAGGCGCAAGCTGGTTCCGATTCATTCAATGTAAAAACACGCGCACATTTAGACGGTAATGAATGGGTTATCAATGGTGAAAAATTGTGGATTACAAACGGTGGAATTGCGGATATAGTTTCCGTATTTGCAAGAACGGAAAAAGGTATCAGTGCTTTTATTGTAGAAACAAAAACTCCCGGATATAGTGCCGGTCCGCCTGAAAAGAAAATGGGAATTAAGGGAAGTACAACTAATGCAATAACGTTTGATAATGTTAGAATACCAAAAGAAAATTTAATTGGTACCGAAGGACGGGGATTTATTCTTGCTATGAAGACTTTAAATGCAGGCAGATTGGGATTAGGAGCTGCGTGTATCGGAGCCTCAAAAGAACTTTTAGAAATGTCTACTCAATACGCAAAACAAAGAAAACAGTTTGATCAGTCAATCTCCAATTTTCAGGCAGTACAATTTATGCTTTCCGAAATGGCAATACTACTTTATTCTATGGAGTCAATGGTTTATAGAACTGCAGTAGATTATGATGCAAAGAAAGATGTAAATCGTCAATCGGCTATAGTTAAAATTTTCTGTTCTGAGTCTCTTGACTAAATTGCGGATTATGCAGTTCAAATTCACGGTGGTATGGGATATTCACGCGAACTTCCGATAGAAAGATTTTACAGGGATTCCCGTATTAACAGAATTTTTGAAGGGACTTCTGAAATTCAAAAAGGAATTATTGCAAGAGAAGTTTTAAAAAAGAACGGTGTTGTTTAAAGATTATGTTTTTTATAATTCATTAAGGAGTAGTTACAAAAATGAAACCTATTACTTTTACTGATGGAAACTTTGATGCAGAGGCATTAAAGTCTGATGTTCCTGTCATTGTTGATTTCTGGGCAGCTTGGTGTGGTCCATGTAAAATGATTGCGCCTATCATTGAAGATTTAGCAGGCGAATATGAAGGAAAAGTTAAAGTAGGCAAACTTGATGTAGATGAAAATCAACAGACTGCAATTAAGTATGGTGTAAGAAGTATTCCTACAGTTTTATTCTTAAAAGGCGGAAAGGTTGTTGAAACAATTATAGGCGCTGTTCCAAAATCTATGTTTGCAGAAAAAATAAAAAAGTTGGTTTAATTATTTTTTGAAAAAATGATTTTGTCAAATTCACCAATCAAAATCCTTATAACGCTATTCATGTGGAATAGCGTTTTCTATTTTCAATCCGTCAATTGGAAACATTTTGATAAAGAAAACAGCGGACTTCCTACAAATACAATTCGTTGTGTTACACAAGATCCTAAAGGAATTTATTGGATTGGAACTTGGGATGCAGGCCTGGTAAAATTTGATG
>VEPI01000166.1:31679-61645 GCA_012026935.1 Melioribacter sp.
AAATGGAAGACCGAAGCAGATATGAAAATTGATTCGTTGGAAGAAATTGCTTATTGGATTTCCGAAACAAGGAACGGAAAGAAAATAATTAGCTATAAGTATGGCGGTATAACAATTTTTGACGGAGAACATTTCCAGATATTTAAAAAAAATAATTCATCAATACCAGTAGAAGGATTTTATTCGGCCGTTGAAGATAGAAAAGGAATAATTTGGGCCGGTAGTTTTGGGGAAGGTATAGTTTTTTTTAATGGTTCTATTTGGGAACACTGGAATAAAAAAAATTCTCCTCTTACAGACGATCTTGTCTTCAACATTTTTTCCGATTCACAAAATAATAAATGGGTCTCAACTTATTTTGGCGGAATTTTTATTTATAATGAAAACGGAGTTATATTCTAAGGTATTAAAATTGAGTTCCGGAATTAGACCTTGACAAATAAAATAGAGGGTGTTAAATTCAATTAAAAATAAAGGGCTTCTAATAAAAACAAACAAAAAACACAATTTTACTCTTGATTTAGAAATCACATTAGTTTATTTTGAATCGCTTCAAACAAGAGAAAAACAGTTTTTTGTGTCATTGCATTAGACTTACAATGGAAGCCATTTGTTCCGTAAATGTTAGGGCAAAATACGGGACGGTTATTATTAAGTTTCTGTAATCTTAGAATTAATAATTCACTTCTAAAAAAAGGAGGTAGTGTTTGACATTTTTTTTACAAGTTTTTTCATTTCAAAAACCCTTTCTTAGTTATTCAACAAATAAGGAGTAAAAACATGCATCGAAAGATTTTTTACTTTTTGCTATTTCTTGCACTCTGTCCTGTATTAATTAATGCAGGTACAAAGGGAAGAATCAAGGGAAAAGTAGTCGATTTGCAAACAGGTGAAGCATTAATTGGTGCCAACGTAGTAGTAGTTGGTTTAACAGCTGGTGCTAATACCGATGCAAGCGGCGAATACCTAATTCAAAATTTGGATCCAGGCGTTTATACACTAAAAGCTTCTTACGTCGGTTACCAAACAATAACTATTTCTAATGTCAGAGTTAATGCTGACTTGACTCAGATAACTAATTTCGAGTTACCAAGTCAAGATATTCAGGTTGGCCAAGTAGATATCGTTGCTCGAAGACCAATCATTCAAAAAGATAATACAAACGCTGTAAGAATCACAACAAACGAAGATATTGCTGCTCTTCCTGTTCGTGGTTTTAACAGCTTCTTTACTTTAACACCCGGTGTATCAACCAATAATGGCGAATTCCACGTTCGTGGTGGTCGTTCCGATGAAGTTGGTTATTACATTGAAGGTGTTTCTGTAAGAAATCCTCGTGGTGGCGGTAGAGCAGTATCAATAGCTCAAGATGCAATTGAAGAAATGCAAGTTCAATCAGGTGGTTACACTGCTGAATTCGGCGGTGCTAACTCAGGTATTGTGCGTTCTACATTCAGAAGTGGTGGTGCTCAATTGAAAGCAAGTGTTGAATACATTACCGATAACGTTACATTCAAGAGTGCTAAAGATGCATTCGACGGGAAGAAACGTTTAGGTACTTACTGGTGGGGTTATGATGAAACAAGTGCTTCGTTAAGCGGACCTCTTTTTGATCAGAGAATAAAATTCTTTGCAAATTTAAATTATCAGTTTAATAGAAGCGGCACTCATCCAGATCAGCCGGCTATTAATTTGGGTAATATTTGGGATGCAAACGTTACTGCACCTCAGAGAGATACAGTTAATTTTATATTTAATAATGGTGCTCAGCCAAAAGCCGCAAGAAAATATTACACATTTACTGGTACACTAAATTTCGATTTTAAACCTCTCTTATTCAGATTATCCGGTACATATTTTATTGATGAAAATAATGCCAATGCAACCGGACCATTCAATACTATGAATGATCGTCCCGGTGAATACAGCAGTCACAATGGAACTTTCAACTTAAAGATGACTCACGTTTTAAGTCCAAGTTTATTTTATGAACTTTCTGCAGGAATGGTTCTTGCTGATTACAGTCAACAGGATTCTTTCTTGAAAGATAATTTCTGGGCTTACGGCGATAGCATTGCCAACGCAGCAGTAGGATATGTTTGGACACGATCTCCACAAGATATAGCTCTTAGATATGGCGGCCGTTTTGCGACCCCACGTCAAATAGTAATTTATGATTGGGGATTCAATAGAACAGGTGCTGTAAATGTTGGATACAGAAAAGACCAGACCACTTCTTTATCATTTGCTGGTTCTTTAAACTGGTTACCAAATAAATATCATACAATAAAATTAGGCGGTGAGTATCAGAACTGGACTTATAGAAGTTATGTTCCTGCACAAAGTGCACAACAACTGTACAACAATTCTTTACCGGCTAACAATCCAAATAATCTAACTCAAGATCAAATTAAGATTAACATTCTTAGAAATAATGGTTCAACAATCTTTGGTTATGATTATTTCGGAAATAAATATGACGGTACAGATGATATTTTCCATGCTGCTCATAAACCAATATTTGCATCAGCATATTTGCAAGATAAAATTGAATATGAAGATATTATCTTAAACGTAGGTTTACGTTATGATTATATTGACATTGACAATTTACAAATGGCTGATCCTTCAAGACCTGATCTTTCAATTAATAAAACAGATAATACTTTACTTGCTGCTGGTTGGGTAAAGGTTCCTACTTTTAGTGCTGTAAGTCCTCGTATAGGAATTTCCTTCCCGGTTACCGATAGAACAGTATTTCATGCACAGTACGGAAAATTCATTCAACAGCCCGATCTAAACGAGTCCTATGTTGGATATGATTATTATGCATATCAATTAACAACAGGATATTTTTTCTCTAACATGAACGGGTTAGGTTTGAGACCAACAAGAACAACCAGTTATGAATTAGGTTTCTCTCAACAAGTAGCTGATTTTATGTCTGTAGATATAACAGCTTACTACAAAGACATTAAAGACCTTATCCAGATGGTTCCTCAAGCTGTTGATCTCGCTTCCGGTTATACAAATTATTACACAAGAGCAAATGTTGATTTTGCAACAACAAGAGGTGTTGAAATTGCTGTTAACATGAGAAGATTCCAAAGAATTTCTATTAACGGCAGTATGTCATTCCAAGATGCAAAAGGAACCGGTTCATACCCGGCTTCTAACCGTGGAATTGTTGGTGCACCGGTAGTTGCTGGTCAACCGTTTACTCCAAAAAATATTTCTCCACTAGAATTTGATAGACCATTTATGGCTAATCTAAATCTCGATTACCGCTTTGGTGATAATGATGGTCCTTCTATTCTTCATAATTTTGGTGTTAATGTGTTGTTTACATATCAAACCGGACGACCATTTACAAGAGCAATTGGAAATCCGGCATCTGTTGGTATTTCTCAAAACTTAAGTGGTGATGCAAGATTTAGACAACCGGTAGAACCATTAGGCTCTTCACAAATGCCGGATTATTTCAATATAGATTTAAAAGTTGACAAGTCTTTCTCGATTCTAAAATCATTGCGAGCTAATATTTATGTAACAGTATTAAATCTCTTAAATACAAAGAGTGCTACCGAAGTTTATCTTGTAACCGGTACAAATACTGATAACGGATATTTAAGCAATCCTACTACTTATCAACAACAACTTGCAACTAAGGGCCAAACTTATATTGATATGTATAATTTGTTGACATTACAACGAAATGGATTATGGACCGGAATGCGCCAGGTTAGATTAGGCATTAGATTAGACTATTAATGGAATATTATAAATAGAGGAGAAAGCAAAATGAAATTAATAAAAATAAGCTTTTATCTTGTTCTTACTTTAATTCTTTTAGGTACATTTGTTAATGTACAGGCTAAAGGAGTTGAAGGGACAAAAGGTAAAGTGCTTAAAACTACCGGCTCTCCAGCGTCTACTAAATTTAACATCAACAATGTTTCTACATTTTTTACGAACGATGGACAGTCGGATCTTTCAAACACTGGCGATTCCGGATTTCAGTTCCCGATCGGTAGTGGTAAAACTGTGTTTTATGAATCAGGATTTCTTTATGGCGGTTATGTTAATGGAGAATGGCGTGTAAGCGGTTCAACTTATAATCGTGGTCAAGTACCCGGAAGAATTCTTCCCGGCGGTGTTGGCGAAAGTCCTTCATTACCCAATGTAAGAATTTACAGAGTACGCAGAGATTATAAAGATCCACAAGCAGATTACAGTAAAGAAATTCAAGATGAAAATAAAACCAAAGATGCAATCTATGCTCAGTACGATAAAGATTGGCAAGAATGGCCGGCTCAGTATGGAGCTCCATACGATGATAAAAATAATAATGGTCAATACGATCCTGCAACAGATATTCCTGGTGTTCCAGGTGCAGATCAAACCATTTGGTTCGTTTGCAACGATACCGATCCTACTCAATGCCAAAAACTTTATGGTTCAGTTGGTTTAGGTCTTGAAATGCAAGCTACAATCTGGGGATACAATCAACAGAACGCATTAGGAGACGCATTATTTAGAAAATATACACTTATTAACAAAGGCGGTAATAATATAGATAGCTGCTACGTTAATATGTGGTCAGATCCTGATCTTGGCGGCGATGCCGGAGATGACTTTGCCGGTTGCGATACTTTATTGAGCTTAGGATTTATTTATAATGGTGACGATCAAGATCCATCCTATGGAACATATATTCCTTCTTCCGGATTTGACTTTATGCAAGGTCCAATCATTCCAGGTAAAACAACAGATCAAGCTATATTCAAAGGCAAGATCCGAAAAGGTTATACAAATATGCCAATGACCGCTTTCTATTTATTTACTCAAGGTGTTGCAAATTATGGCGATCCAACTTTGGGTAGTTATACAAACGGTGCATTGCGTGTACGTAACCTTATGCAAGGAAAGGTCGGTTCTTTAGGAACAAAATTTGTTGATCCTCTAACCGGAAAAACTACAAAGTTTTTCTGTCCCGGTGATCCTGTTACCGGACAAGGTTGGGTTGACGGTATTCTATTTCCAAAACAAGATAGACGTATGGGCGCAGTATCAGGTCCATTTACTTTAGCAGCAGGCGATACACAAGAAGTTGTAGTTGGTCAGCTAGCTGCCGGAGGTGTTGCCCCAATTACAAGATTAGGCGCTGTTGCATTATTAAAATTCCAAGATTTACAGGTTCAACAGGCATACAATAACTTCTTCAAGGTTCCAAATCCTCCATCTGCTCCAATTGTACCGTTAGATCCTGTATCAAAAATTGGAAAAGCATCAGAGTTCGATCAAAAATTAATCATCTCCTGGGCTGATGATCCAACTGCTTATAATAAAACTGAAAGTCACAATGAACTTGGTTATAAATTCCAAGGATATGTTGTATATCAATTGCCAAGATTAAATGCTCAGTTGACTGAAGGTGCTGTAGTAGCAACTTATGACTTAGTTGACTTAGTAGGAAGTATAGAGAGTTTGGTATTTGATACCCAGACACTCAACAGCACTAAAAAATTCACAAAGAGTGGCACCAACAGTGGTATTCAAAGATATATTACAATTACGACGGATAAACTTAGAGGCAGTATTCCGTTGGCTAATGGTACAGAATACTATTTCGTAGTTTCTGCATATTCTTATAATCCGGATCCTAATGCGGTTCCGAATGTTTTGGAAACTCTCTCTGCAAAAATAGCAGGTGTTCCGCATCAGGTAAATCCTGGAACAGCATATACAGTTTCAGCAGGAGATAAATTAGCTTATACACATTCTCAAGGTGGAAGTGATGGTTCTGTTACAGCTACTGTTGTTGATCCTTCAAAGGTAAAAGGTTATTCTTATGAAGTATCATTTACAGGAACTTCCGGAAATACTAAATGGAATTTGTTAAACAAAACAACAAACCAAACAGTATTAACAGGTATTAGCGAAGGTCTTGGTAAAATAGCTCCTGTAGTTGATGGTATTCAAGTTGACATTGGTGGTGCAGCAAATAATTTTAAGAAATTTTTGGTTACAGCTAATGCAGGCGGAAAATTAACCACACCAAATATGGGTACTTTCGCATTTAACAGTAACGGATTCCCAACATTGGATGGTCTTGCACCAACTACTGCTAATGATAGACCACAAGCCGGACAGATGAAAAACAGCACTGCTCTTTGGGGAATTAACACTGGTATGAGCTCTGCTGCTATGATTGCAGATTATGCCAACTTCCTTGCAAGAGTTCCTCGTGGTGGTACTAACTGGCCTATGATTATTCCTTATGATTTTGAAATCCGTTTTACTGCTGCGGGAAGTGAAGCAGAAATGGCATTCACAACTGGTTCACATGTTCATGTTCCTTTTGAATTATGGAATACCGGAATTGGAACGCCAAACAGTACTGCTGATGATTATAAGTTAGTAGCTTTGATTAATGATTCCGACGGAAATGATGTATGGAGTCTTAACAATGTTGACCACTCTGTATCCGGTGGTGATAATGATCCTCAAACAGATTGGATCTATATCTATGATGTTACAGATCATACACCTGGTACAAAAGGTTACGATGCTGCAATAGCGAATTCTTTCGACGATAATGGCGGCACAACTATCGGTAACGAAGTTATGGCAAGACTTGTATTTGTTGGATTTAATCTTGGATCAGTATCTGCAGCAAACTTCCCGGCTAACTGCCCAGCAACAATGCCGGAAACAGGTGCAATCTTCAGAATAGAAACAACAAAACCAAATCAACCAACTTCTGGAACAACCGGGGATAAATTTACATTTACAGCTCCGTCGGTTATTACAAATAATGTTGATTTAGCAAAACAAGAAGTAGATAAGATCAATGCATTCCCGAATCCTTATTACGGCGTAAATCCGCGCGAAGTTAATAAGTATCAGCGTTTTGTAACATTCAGCCATTTACCGCAAAAGGCTACGCTGCGTATATTCAACTTAGCTGGACAACTTGTAAGAATTATACAGAAGGATTCTCCCAGCCAGTTTACTACCTGGGATTTAGTAAATGATAACTCATTCCCTGTTGCGAGCGGATTGTATATAGTTCACGTAGATATGCCTGATCTTGGTCAGACAAAAATATTAAAACTGGCTGTAATTCAAGAACAACAAGTTCTTGACCACTTCTAAAAGACGGGAGACAAAAAATGAAAAAAATATATTTAAAATTATTTATACTGATTCTTACTGCCAGTGTTGCGTTTGCAGATGGCGGTGTTAGAAACGGTACAGGTGCTGCTTCTCAGCTCTTGATACCTGTTGGAGCCCGCGGAATCGCTATGAGTGGTTCTTCTGTTGCCGGATCAAGCGGATTAGAAGCTCTTTATTGGAATCCAGCAAACCTTGCTATTGACGGCGGAACTAATGTTATGTTTTCTAATATGTCTTACATTGCAGACATAGGCGTTACATACTTTGGTGTTTCTACTTCATTGGAAGGTTTTGGTTCAATTGCTCTTACATTGAAATCATTATCTATTGGAGATATCAATGTTACTACTGTTGATAATCCTGATGGTAATGGTCAATCATTCAAACCATCGTTTGTTACACTTGGAGTATCTTATTCAAGAATGTTAAGTGATAGAATTTCAGTTGGGTTAACCCTGAACTATATCTCTGAAAAATTGGATCTTGTTAGTTCAAACGGTGTTGCGTTTAACTTTGGTGTTACTTACAGAAACCTAGCAAATATTAATGGATTTAATCTTGCTATGGTATTAAAAAACTTCGGACCACAAATGAGGTATGACGGTTCAGGTATGTATATTGCCGCTACTCCTAGTTCTTTAGAAAGAGGAGAGGCTCTCTACAAACGTGACGCAGCAGCATTTGATCTTCCGTCAACTCTCGAAATTGGTTTGAGTTATACCTACAACTTTAATTCATCCAATTCATTTCAACTAGATGGTACTTATCAGAACTCTAACTACTATGCTGATGAATACAAAGTTGGTTTAGAGTATTCCTTAAATAATATGTTCTTTGTTCGCGGTGGTTATTTATTTACCCCTTCTTTCTCTGATAATACAGACTATAATATTTATGGTCTTACTGCTGGAATGGGTATTAGATACGATCTAGGCGGAACATTATTAAAAGTTGATTATGCTTTTAGACAAACTAAATTCTTTAACAATAACCATGTTTTTGCTATCCAATTTGGTTTCTAGAATCATATTCATTTATTTTCAAAAACCCCGACAAAAGTCGGGGTTTTTTTTTGCTGATCATTTGCTCATTCGAATAAAAAAATTAGTACTATAATTTATATAGTGAAAAACCGAACGTCTTGATTCTATTATTATAAATAAGTAATTATCTTTGTAGAGAAAATTATCAGTTAATAAACGGGAATTATTTCAATGAAAAAATTATTTTCATTATTTATTGTGTTAATGGCAATATCAACGCTAAGTTTTGCCCAGAATGAATTAGGATTTGAATTCGATTATGCAAAATTTAATTATGATTCAAGTTCAGTTTACCTTGAGTTTTATTATGGTCTAAATCCTAAAAATTTACAAGTTTTCACCAGTAATAACGGTCAAATGATAGAAGCTATTGTTCATATTGAGATGAAAGATGCTGCGACTAATGAATTTTTTATTAAGAAAGATTGGAAAGTTCAGGATTTAGTTTCAGATACAGGTAATGATAGTGTACCGAAATTATTAAGCGGAGTTCTAAGTTTTGTAGTTCCTAAGGCTAAGTATTCACTTCTTGTTAAAGTTTGGGATTCCAAAAATCCAAATTTTAGTAAGACAATTGATGAAACACTTTTGATTGATCCTGTGAAACCGAATAAATTTTCAATCAGCGATATTGAATTGGCAAACAATATTAAAAAAGAAAATGTGGATCCAAATTCTATATTCTATAAGAACACGTTAGAAGTAATGGCAAATCCTGCCATGCTCTATACAAATTCTTCCCCTGTTATGTTTTATTATGCAGAATTATATAATCTAATTCTTGCAGACGCCAGTTCGAATTTTACATTACAAAAAATACTTTACAACAGTTCAGGAACACCTATTTATAGAAATTCAAAAAATGTTAAACAAGGACGGGAATCAGTTGTTGAATACGGTGTGGTAAATCTTTCAAAATATCCAACCGACTCATATAATTTTGTATTAAGTTTAATTGATCCGGCAACGAATCAAGCTTTTGTATCTTCAAAAAGATTTTATTTCTATAATCCGAACGTCAAGGACACAAGCAAAATGTCAAAGATTAACTCCGGCATATTAGGCAGCGAATTCAGTTTATTAACCAAAGATGAATGTGACAAAATGTTTTTACAAGTAAAATATATTGCAAATGATGGTGAAATAAGCCAGTATAAATCTCTTGATTCCCTTAAAGCCAAGCAGGAATTTCTATATAATTTTTGGCGGAATAGAGATAGTGACCCTTCAACACCACAGAATGAATTTAAAGAAGAATATATGAAGCGTGTTGCCTACGCTAATAAAAATTTTACTTTTATGTTGAAGGAAGGATTTTTAACCGATAGAGGAAGAGTAGCATTAATATACGGCGAACCTGATCAACGAGATTTTTATCCCAGCGAATCGGATGTCAAACCGTACGAAGTATGGTTCTATAATGATATTGAAGGCGGTGTTAACTTTATATTTGGAGATATAACTGGTTTCGGAAATTATGAATTACTCCATTCCACAAAACGCGGTGAAGTTAAAGATGAAAATTGGATAAAAAGAATTAGCGGTAATTAAATATAAGTATGAGAATTAAACATAGGATTGAATATTTCTTTTTTATTTCTTTTGTAAAATATTTTCAGTTAGTCGGCCTAAAAAAAACCCGGCACAGTGCGAATATTCTTGGATACTTTCTTTATTACTTATTTCCGGTGCGCAAGAAAGTAGTTAAGAGCAATTTAAATATTGCCTTCCCTAATAAATCAGAAACCGAAATAAAAAGATTAACACTTAAAACATATCAGAATATTCTGATCACTTTTTTAGAATTGATGTATTTACCCTTTGTCTCAAAGAAAGAAATTGATGAATCAATCTCTATACATGATATTGAAATTGTTAAAGAGAAATTATCTAATAATAAATCTGCAATATTTTTGACGGGTCATTTCGGAGGATGGGAATTTTGTTTATCGTCACTTTCTCAAAAGATTGGCAGACCATTTCAGTTGTTAGCTCAACCCCAGTCTAATCCTTTCATCTCAGATTATGTAATGAAAGCAAGGAAAACTTTTGGGAATGAAATTATTTTATCCGGTATTTCAGTACGTAAGTTATATGAGAATCTTAAAAATGGTGGGATTGTTGGTATAGCAGGCGATCAGCGCGGATCATTTGAGGGACCGCGATTTTCTTTTTTCAATAGACCTACCGCATTATTTACAGGTACTGCTAATATTTCGTTAAAGACAAATTGTTTAGTAATTATGACAGCATTTGAACGCCAGCCGGATTACTCATATAAAATTCATTTAGAAGAACTTGGCTTTAATGATTTACCGGAGAGAAATGAGGATAAAATTAGAGAACTTACCCAGAGATATATTTTCTTTTTAGAAAAACATATCAAAAAAAATCCCGAACAATATTTTTGGCTGCATAAGCTTTGGAAATACTAGTGCGCGAAAAAATACTTGTAATACAAACCGCTTTTCTTGGTGATGCTGTCCTTACATTGCCGATGATCCAAAAATTAAAAGATGAGTTCCCATCGTCGGAAATAAATGTTTTATGTATTCCTCAAACAAAAGAATTATTCGATCATTCAAAATCCGTTAATGAAATTATTTCTTATGACAAACGTGGGGAACAAAAATCATTTTTAAGTTTTCTTAAATTGATTTTTCTTATTAGGAAGAAAAAATATTCACACATCTATTCTCCGCATAGATCTTTTAGATCATCAATAATTGTTTTTTTGTCCGGAGCAAAAATTACAGCGGGATTTGATAACGCTAGTATTAGTTTCGTATATGGCACTCGTGTAAAATATATAAAAGAGAAACACGAAGTTGCACGTAACCTTGATTTAATCGGGTTTGATACAAACGATGAAAATTGGAAAATATTACCAATTGTTGAAATTGATTCAGCTCTTGAAAACGATACCGCGAGAGAAATCGGCAATTTTACTAATAAAAAGATAGTCGCTGTAGCCCCCGGTTCTGTTTGGAAAACCAAAATATATCCGCGAGAAAATTATATTGAAATAATAAAGTATTTAATTAAGAAAAATTATTTTGTTGTGTTGGTTGGAGGCAAGGACGATGAATTATTATGCAATGGTATTGAAAAAGAATTTTTAGAATCAGTAAAATCGTTTGCCGGAAAATTAAGTATTATTGAATCTGTTTCATTATTAAAAAAATGTTCTTTCCTAGTTTCCAATGATAGTGCACCTACCCATCTAGGAATGATAGCTAATATTCCAACATTGACAATTTATTGTTCAACTATCCCGGATTTTGGATTTGCACCTTATAATGATAAGAGTAAATATGTTTCATTCGATGATTTAAGTTGTAAACCATGTGGTATTCATGGAAGAAATCAGTGCCCAATACAAACTTTTGACTGCGGCTATAAGCTTTTGCCTCAAATTGTTTTTTCCTCTTTAGATAAAATGAATTTGTGATAAGAAAAAGTAACTGCAAATTCATATATTAAGCTCAATTAAAAGAGTATTTAATGAAGTGGTTTAATTTCGATAACATTAAAAATTCATCATTCCACATAACACCTAATTTCCCAATTATAACAACAAAGCGTTATAAGTTTAGTATACTTAGAGTTGCTGCATATTTAGGCATTTACACAATAGTAGCTTGGTTTATACTGATTATTATACTTACTATAACACCTCTTAAAGATTATGTTTTTGTGATTGATAACAGTGATCTGAAAGCACAAACGGAAAAAATTAAAGAATTACAAAACAAAGTTGTTGTTCTTACCGATCAGCTCCAAGAACTTGCATCTACGAATGAGCGGATGCGTTATGCAATGAAATTAGCCGGCAGTGATTCCATCAAACCTAACGATGCTCTTTATGATACTTTGAGAAAAAAGATAGATAAAAAACTTAACGTAGGAGGGGATGTTTATGCTGTTTTTATTTCATTTGTAGAAAAATATTTTGGTATGAAGAATGATCTTCAAACGTTCTTTTTTATTGAACCAACGAACGGAGTTATTACTCAAGGTTTTAATTCAGCTAATGGACATATGGGAATTGATTTCGGCGTTGCTTCAGGCACGCCTGTTTATGCATCTGCTGGAGGTTTAATAATATTTGCAGAATATACAGTTGAATCCGGTTACCAAATCATGATTCAACATGATAATAATTACTTAACTATTTATAAGCATTGCTCTTCGTTAATAAAAAAAATTCGGGAACGTGTTACTCAAGGGGAATTAATTGCACTTAGCGGAAATTCAGGTAAGAATACTACCGGTCCGCACCTTCATTTTGAAATTTGGCAGAATGGAAAACCGATTGATCCACAAAAAATTTTATCAAAGTAGGAGAAATATTTCATGGCAAGTAAAAAAGATTCTTTGGCAGAAGATGTAAGCATTATTAGTAACAGCGTAAAGATTGATGGAAATCTTTTTAGTGAAGGAAATGTTAGAATAGATGGAACGATTTATGGCAGTGTTTCGGTAAATGGAAATTTGACTGTTGGAGAAGGAAGTGAAATTCAAGGAGAAGTTAAAGCTAAAAATATAACGATGAGTGGAAAGGTATTAGGAAAAGTAACTGCTCAAGAAAAAATAAAATTAGAATCTAAATGTGTATTAAAGGGTGATCTTATTACCAAATTTCTTGTTATTGATGAAGGTGCTTATTTTGAAGGTTATAGTCACATGAATAATACCGGTTCCTTAAACAATACAGAAGGATGATCTCAGAAAATAAATCCTCCGAAAAATTTTCTAATTCTTTCAAAGATGTTGGACCATATTTAGGTTTAGGGACACAACTTGCCGCTACAATTGTATTAATGTTTTTTTTAGGTAGATGGTTAGATTCTCAATTCAAAACGTTTCCTATTTTACTTATTCTCTTTTCATTTCTTGGTGGTTTTGCCGGCATATATAACTTCATTAAAACCGTTCTACAATTAAATAAAAGAAAGAAAGATGCAAAAAAAAGCTAGAATAGCACTAATTATCTCTGTCATTATAATTATAATTTTATCTTTTCTGATTTTTGCAAATAGTCTTAATGTTGAAATTGGAAAAGCTCTTATTGTTGCAATAATAATTTCAGTTCTAAACTTTCTTCTTTTTTTGGGTTCATTCAACTATTCTAATGGAAAATCGAACAAAATCTTCCTCATTTTTATAATTGGAGGTATGGGGATAAGGCTTTTTCTAATGCTTGCCTCTGTTTTTGTAAGCATAAAATTCTTGAAAGTTGACCTAGTTGGGTTTATATTTGGATTCTTTATTTGGTATGTTTTTCTATTAATTTACGAAATATCCATCGTCCGAATTGGTTTGGAAGGACGCAAAACACAAAAGTAGTTAAAAATGTGGATTGACAATCCTAAAATGATAACAGATACGGTAAAGACAGCTCTTGAGGCAACAAAAAAGCAGGATACAAGCTGGATTATGCATCATGTTCTTGATGCACGCGAGCTTGATTTTTCTCCTTTTGGAGTAATCCATTTGCCGCAGCTTCATCTTTTTGGAATTGATATTTCAATTACCAAGCATGTTGTATTTATGTGGTTAGCGTTAGTGATTCTGGTGGTAACGTTTATTTTTGTGGCAAGATCTTACAGGAAATCGTTAATCCCGCGTGGTATAACTAACTTGACCGAAGTTTTAATTGTCTTTGTTAGAGATGAAATAGCGAGACCAACAATCGGAAAAGGTAACGAAAGATTTTTGCCGTATTTATTAACGGCATTTTTTTTCATACTAACTTGCAATTTCTTAGGATTAATACCTTACGGATCCACTGCAACAAGTAACATTGCAGTTACAGCAACACTAGCAACAATTTCTTTTATTGTTATTCAAGTCGGCGGAATGATGAAGAACGGTGTCATTGGATATTTTAAAGGACTAATTCCACATGGAATACCAATGTGGCTATTACCGATAATGCTTGTAGTTGAATTATTGGGTTTGTTTACAAAACCATTTGCTCTGGCTATTCGTCTTTTTGCAAACATGACAGCCGGACATATTGTTATTATGGCGTTATTGGGATTGATATTTATTCTTCATACTTATGTTGTTGTTCCGGTATCAATTTCATTTGCACTATTTATATTTTTATTGGAAATACTTGTTGCGCTACTTCAAGCGTATATTTTTACAATGCTTTCCGGTTTATTTATCGGAATGGCTGTTCATCAAGAACATTAATTTTATTAACAGTTATAAAGGAGTAATCAAATGGAAGGAATGGGTTTTGCATATTTAGCAGCCGGTTTCGGTGCTGCATTAACCGTTATTGGCGGTGCATTCGGTATTGGTAAATTAGCAAGTTCAGCAATGGAAGCCAGCGGTCGTCAGCCGGAAGCTGCAGGCGATATTAGAACATCAATGATCATCGCTGCTGCTCTTATTGAAGGTATTTCTCTATTTGCTCTTGTTATTTGTATTCTTTTAGCTCTTAAATAATTTTTAGAATATCTCTTTCAAAAACCGGATTCAAAATGAATACATTAAGTTATTTACTGCTTCTTACTTTTTCGGAAGGCGGTGAAAAGGGCGGCAGTCCGTTGGATGTTAATCCAGGAGTAATTTTATGGACTGTTGTAACATTTATTTTTCTTTTGCTGATTCTGAAAAAAATTGCATGGAAGCCGATATTAAATTCCTTAAGTGAAAGAGAAAATTTCATCAAAGATTCTCTTGAAAAAGCTGATAAGGCACAGAAAGATGCCGAGAAATTGATAGCAGATAATAAAGTTAGTCTTGTTAAAGCAGAAGAAGAAGCTCAAAAAATAATTGAGCAGAGCAGGGAATTAGCTGAAAAATTAAAAACTCAGATTCTTGAAGAAAGTAAATCTCAAGCTAAAAAGATGATTGTTGATGCAACTTCCGAAATTGAGAGAAAGAATGCAGAAGCTTTTAATAAACTAAAAGATCAGGTTGCAGATATAGCTGTAAATGCTGCAGAGAAAATCTTGAGAGAGAATTTGGATAAAGATAAACAAGTTAAATTGGTTAACAAGTATTTAGACGATCTAAAGAATTAGTATGAGCGTCTATCGTATTGCATATCGTTACGCAAATTCTCTGTTGCAGTTAGCTGAAGAAAAAAAGATTTTCAAAAAAGTTTCTGATGATGCTGAACTTATATTCAACACACTTAATTATTCCAAGGAATTGAGATCTGTTTTGAAAAGTCCTGTAGTAAAGTCAAATGATAAAAAATCCTTACTGCAGAAAATATTCGAGAAGAAAATCAATCCGGAAACAGCAAGCTTTATAAATTTTGTAGTTGAAAAGAACCGCGAAGATATTCTCTTTGATATATTCAAAGAATTTATTGCACTTGCAGACAAAAAAAACGGCATTGTTAAAGCAAAAGTAGTTTCTGCTTCTGATCTAAACGATGGGTTAAGACAAAGAATGACTGATGATCTAAGTAGGAAAACAAATAAAAAAGTTTATGCAAATTATAATGTAGATAAAAATTTAATTGGCGGATTTATCATTCGAATAGAAGATACTGTTTATGATGCATCGGTAAAACATCAATTAAATTTATTAAGAAAGAAATTTTCAGAAGAAATAAATTTATCTAATAATTAAAAATTTAATCCCGATTAACCGGGATACTTGTTGGAGAAAAATAAAATGGCAGAAGTAAGACCCGATGAAGTTTCTGCAATATTAAGAAAACAACTGGCCGGATTTGAAAACGAAACCGACATATATGAGGTAGGAACAGTGCTTCAAGTCGGCGATGGCATTGCACGAGTTTATGGATTATCAAAAGTTATGGCAAGCGAGCTTGTTGAATTTCCTAATAATGTAACGGGAATGGTTTTGAATCTTGATGAAGATTCTGTCGGTTGTGTTCTCTTCGGAGAAAGCACATTAATCAAAGAAGGCGACACTGTTAAGAGGACAAATCGAGTAGCTTCGTTCCCTGTGGGTGAAAAACTTCTCGGTAGAGTCGTTGATCCATTAGGAGAACCTGTTGATGGAAAAGGTACTGTTCAATTTGAAAAGTATATGCCGATTGAACGCAAAGCATTGGGAGTTATTCAACGTCAAGGGGTAAAAGAACCTTTGCAAACCGGCATTACTGCTATTGATGCAATGATACCAATAGGACGTGGACAGCGTGAATTAATAATTGGTGACCGCCAAACAGGCAAAACTGCTATTGCAATAGATGCAATTATAAATCAAAAATATACTCATACTGCCGAAGCAAAAAAATATGGTGTTAATCCTGTATTCTGCGTTTATGTTGCAATCGGACAAAAAAATTCTACGATTGCCCAAGTAGTTGCTAAACTTGAAGAAGCCGGGGCTATGGAATATACAACTGTTGTTGCAGCACCGGCATCGGTTCCTGCACCGCTGCAATATATTGCCCCATATTCCGGTGCTACACTTGGCGAATATTTTAGAGATAATGGAAAACACTCTCTAGTAATTTATGATGATCTTTCAAAGCAAGCCGCAGCTTACCGTGAACTTTCTCTATTATTGAAAAGACCCCCAGGGCGTGAAGCATATCCCGGTGATGTTTTTTATTTACATTCACGCTTACTAGAGCGCGCTTCGAAATTAAATGATGATCTAGGCGGAGGTAGTTTGACTGCACTTCCAATTATTGAAACACAACAAGGTGATGTCTCGGCTTATATTCCGACTAACGTAATATCAATTACTGACGGACAGATTTATTTACTTCCAAATTTATTTAATGCCGGTATTCGTCCCGCTATTGATGTGGGAATTTCTGTTTCCCGTGTCGGTGGTAATGCACAGATCAAAGCGATGAAAAAAGTTGCCGGTTCATTGAAGTTAGATCTTGCTCAATACAGGGAACTTGAAGCATTTGCAAAATTCGGTTCTGATCTTGATAAAGCTACACAAAGAACACTTGCAAAAGGTGCACGTCTCGTTGAATTATTAAAACAAGGTCAATACGCTCCGGTTCCTGTTGAAAAACAAGTATTAAGTGTCTATGTGGGAACTAACAATTACTTCGAATCAATTGGTGTTCAAGATGTAAAAAGATTTGAAAAGGAATTTCTTGAATATGTTGATTTAAAATATCCGCAGATATTAGAAAATATTCGTGTTTCAAAAACACTGAATGATGATTCAGTTCAGTTGATCAAAAAAGCTGTTGAAGAATTTATAGAAAAATTTAAGAAGAGCTAAATCGTAGAATGGCAACATTACGCGACATAAAGAGTAGGATCAAAGGTGTAAAAAATACACAGCAAATAACCAAAGCTATGAAGATGGTTGCTGCTGCTCGTTTGCGTCGTGCTCAAGAGAATATAGTGAATGCAAAACCATATTCTAGAAAGATTGCCGAAATGCTTCAACCTTTACTTAATGTCGAGAAGAATTTTATCAATCCTCTTTTTACAGAAAGAGAAGTAAAAAATATTTCTCTTATAGTTGTAACATCAGATCGCGGATTGTGCGGCGGATTCAATATGAATATTATTCGCAAAACCGAAGAGATGATAAATGATCAATTTGCCGATTACCTCAAGGATGGAAATTTAATATTGTATTGTATCGGCAAAAAAGGGAATGATTATTTCACAAAAAGAAATTTCAAAGTTGAAGGTTCCTACCCCGGTATTTTTTCCAACCTAAAATTTGAATTTGCTTCCGGACTTATCAAAGATATAACAAGTAAATATATCTCCGGTGAAACAGATAAAGTTTTAGTTATTTATAATGAGTTTAAATCTGTCATTCAACAAAAAACAACTGTTGAACAGTTATTCCCGATTAAACCATTTGAAGCAAAGGTAAACGAACCGGTTCAGGATATTGATTACATTTATGAACCGGATAGAACTAGTATTATCAACAAACTTTTACCTAAACATCTTAATGCTCAAATGTGGACAGCATTACTTGATTCTTATGCTGCAGAATTGGGTGCAAGAATGACGGCAATGGATATGGCAACCGAAAATGCAAAAGAGCTAATTCGTTCATTGAACCTTACTTATAATAAGGTGCGCCAGGCATCCATCACCAAAGAGATATTGGAAATTGTGTCCGGAGCAAACGCTCTCAAAGAATCTTAATCTGTTTGAATTTGAAATGAATACTCTTTTTATTATCTTTAATTTAGATTGGACTATATGCTCGAAGATTTGACCGAGAAAATTGAGAGGGCACTAAAAAAAATTACCGGTCAGGGTAAATTAACGGAAACAAATATATCTGATACGCTGAGAGATATACGCCGTGTTCTTTTAGATGCTGATGTAAATTATAAAGTTGCAAAACAATTTATTGAAGATGTTAAAGCGAAAGCGCTTGGCAAGGAAGTTTTAACTTCAGTTACACCCGGTCAACTTATCACAAAGATTATGTATGATGAGTTAATCGGACTTTTAGGAAGTAGAGGCTCTGAGTTAAGATTTAATGCTTCCGGAATGACTGTAATAATGTTGATTGGACTTCAAGGTTGCGGTAAAACAACTTTTAGCGCAAAACTTGCTAAGTTTTTAAAAGATAAAAATAGAAATGTTCTTTTAGTTGCTGCTGATGTTTATCGGCCCGCTGCTATCAAGCAATTGCAAATATTAGGATCGAGAATTTCGGTTCCGGTTTTTTCAATTGAAGGCAGTAAAGAGCCGGTAAAGATTGCTTCCGAGTCTTTGAACTATGCGAAGGAAAATGGACTTAATACTATAATCATTGATACAGCCGGTCGTTTGCATGTTGATGAGAATATGATGAACGAAGCCGCCCAGATCAAAGCTATTGTTAAGCCAACAGAGACTTTGTTTGTGATTGATTCGATGACCGGACAAGATGCTGTTAATTCTGCTAGAGCTTTTCATGAGAAAGTTGATTTTGACGGTGTTGTAGTTACGAAACTTGACGGTGATTCTCGCGGTGGTTGTGTTCTTTCTGTTAGAGCTGTTGTAGATCGCCCGATTAAATTTGCAAGTCTTGGTGAAAAATTAGATTCAATCGAAACTTTTCACCCGGATAGAATGGCTTCAAGAATTTTGGGCAAAGGCGATGTGATTTCCCTTGTTGAAAAAGCTCAAGCTCAGTTTGATGAGAAAGAAACTGAAGATCTGGAAAAAAGATTTCGTGAAAATAAATTCGACTTTGATGATTTCTTGAAACAGATTAAGATGATTAAGAAAATGGGTTCATTGAAAAGTTTATTAGGTATGGTTCCCGGCGTTAGTTCCGCTATTAAAAATGCGGATGTAGATGACAAACAATTAGTGAGAGTTGAATCAATAATTCAATCTATGACAAAAAAAGAACGGATAAGTCCAAAAATATTAAACGGAAGCAGAAGAAAAAGAATTGCAAAAGGAAGCGGGAATACAATTCAAGACGTTAATAGATTGATCAAGCAGTTTGAACAGATGCAACAAATGATGAAAATGATGAGTAAGAATTCCGGTAGGTTTGCATTACCTAATATGAAAAACATGAAGTTTAACTAGAAAATAAAATCAATAAGGAGTAACAAATTGGCAGTTAAGTTAAGACTAAGAAAAATGGGAAAAAAGAAACAACCGATTTATAAGGTTGTAGCTGCAGATTCACGTTCACCAAGAGATGGTAAATTTATTGAGGCAATTGGTCTTTACAATCCCAAGACCAATCCGGCAACAGTAGATATAAAAGAAGAACGCGCATTATATTGGCTTGGTGTTGGTGCACAACCAACAGATACTGTAAAAAATCTTTTATCAAATCAAGGAATAATTCTAAAGAAAGAATTGAAAAAGAATGGTCTGAGCGAAGAGCAGGTTTCTGCAAAATTAGACGATTGGAAAAAGATTAAAGAAGCTAATCTTGCTTCATCATTAAAGAAAAAATCGGAAAAAAAAGCAAAAAATAAAAAAGCAGCTGAAAAAAAAGATAGCGAAACGGAAGTAAAGGGTACTACTTCCGAACAAGCATAAATCTAATTTCTGTATAGCTTGCTTCTTAATAACGTACCCTGGTGGTCACTTAATTTAAAGGTACTCTCATGAAGGAATTTATTGAATTTATCGCGAAACACCTTGTTGACGCTCCGGATAGTGTTACCCTTGAAGAAGCAACTCCCGATGAAAAAACAATCGAGTTGACTTTGAAAGTTGGTGCGGAAGATGTCGGCAAAGTCATCGGAAAACAAGGCAAAACTGCTCAAGCAATGAGAACCTTGCTTACTGCTATTGCGGCTAAAGAAGGCAAGCGAGCTATCTTAAAAATATTAGATTAAAATTCCGGTTGTGGATGATTTTTTTCTGATTGCAGAAGTTAAAGCTGTTTATGGCTCAAATGGTTTTGTCCTAATTGAGTCTTATTCTGATTTTTCCGAAAGATTTTTTAAGCTAAATTCTGTTTACTTAGAGTTCTTTAGCTCAAGGAAAGAGTTCTTTGTCGAAAATGTTATGGAAGTTGATGGTAATATTGCACTCAAGTTCAAAGGGTTTAATAACTACGAAGATGTAAAATTTCTTCTTGGCAAAAAAATCTACGTTGATAAAGAGCATTCCGTTAAACTTTCTGCTGATACGTATTTCATTCATGATTTGATTGGAAGTGAAGTTTTTCAAGGATCAAAATTAATCGGGTTACTTGAAGATGTTTTAACTCTTCATTCTAATGATGTTTATGTAATTATAGATGAAAACAAAAAGAAAATTTTAATACCGGCAATTAAAGACTATATACAATCTTTCGATCCGGTAAAAAAAAGATTAGAACTAATACCCGATTGCGATTTGCTTTACGATGATGAGAATTGATATTATTTCTGCTGTGCCTGACTCACTTGAAAGTCCGCTTAATACAAGCATATTAAAGAGAGCGCAGGAACGAAAAAAAGTTAAAATTGTTGTGCATAATCTTCGTGATTATGCTTACGATAAACACAAACAGATTGATGATAAACCGTTTGGCGGTGGTCCGGGAATGTTGCTTAAACCGGAACCGTTCTTTGAATGTATTGAAAAACTTATTAGTGAAAGAAAGTATGATCATATTATTTTCCCAACTCCCGGCGGAAAAATTTATGACCAAAAACTTGCAAATAAGTTTTCAATGACTAAAAATTTAATGATAATTGCCGGACACTATAAAGGTGTTGATGATAGAGTACGGGAACGATTTGCAACAGATGAAATTTCTATAGGAGGTTATGTACTTACAGGCGGTGAGATTGTTGCTCTTGCAATTATTGATTCTGTAATTCGGCTTATACCCGGAGTACTGAATGACAGCGAATCCGCACTGAATGATTCACTGATGGATGGCGATATAATAGAAGCGCCATATTACACACGTCCGGCTGAATACAAAGATTTGAAGGTTCCGGAAGTTTTACTTTCAGGACATGAAAAAAAAATTAAAGAGTGGAAAGAAGAACAATCAAAAATTTTAACTGAACATTGGAAAAAAATAAATAGTATGGAGTAATAAGAAATGGACAAGCTAAAAGAGTTCACAGCAGATCTTATGCGCACGGATTTTCCCGCATTTAAGCCTGGCGATCATATAAGAGTGCATGTTAGAGTTATCGAAGGCGATAAAGAAAGAATTCAGCCTTTTGAAGGTGATGTAATAAACATCCGCGGAACCGGATTGAATAAAACATTCACTGTACGCAAAATTGCCAGCGGTGTTGGTGTGGAAAGAATTTTTTCATACAGCTCACCAAAATTGGCTAAAGTCGAAATGGTCCGCGAAGGTAAGGTTAGAAGAGCAAAACTTTTCTATTTGAGAGAACTTTCAGGTAAAGCTGCACGTATTAAAGATAAAAACGTGAAGTAATTACCAAAATTTAATTTCATAAATCCCGCTGATTAGCGGGATTTTTATTTTAAATTATTGAGTTATAAATGAAATTAATTCTTCCTAAAAATGTATACTCTACTATATTGAAAGCGGCACTTCCTCACGAGTACCAATCGGAAATATTGTATCAAGAATCTTCTCTAATTTGCAAAAACCTTGAATATAATACGTCTGCTGTAGCTTTAATTCCATCATTGGAATTAGTAAACCATAGAAACTTATTTGTATCTAAGAAAATTGCGTTGTCGTTCGATGGCGCGTTGTCAAACTCGTATTTCTACTTTGAAGAGGGAGAGAAAAAATTTCAGAAGATATATTTACGGGGTGATATATCTCTTAATGAAATCTTACTGGCTAAAATATTATTTACGGAAAAATTCTCTTCGCAAATTGAAATTACTTTGGATACAAATAAAACCGCAGAAAAGGGAAGAGATTACATTATAGTCGGTGATGAAAATTTTCAGTCACGGGATTATAAATCTGCAATTAGTCTTGCAGATGAAGTCTCTGAAATGATTGACCTTCCGTACGTAAATTTTGTTTTTGCTTCACATGATAAAGAGGCGCTCGATAAGTTTAATAAACAAATTAATCCGGTTGATGAACGATTAGAGAGTGAAATGATAAATATCATTAAGGAGTTAACACTTTCCGAAAATGTAAAAGAATTTTTTACCCAGAATATTAGTTCAATCTATTTTGATATGACAGATAATGAAGAAACAGCTGTTAACGAATTGATCAGATTAATTTTCTATCACGGAATTATTGATGATATGTTTGATGTGAAGTTTATTTGACTCCCACCAAGAACCTCCCCTTGAAAAAAGGGGAGGAAGGCGGGATGTGTTAAATAGAAACATGTGAGTAAGATAAAACATTCGGATTATTTCTAATAGCTTCCAGCATCTCTCCGGTCGCGGGACTTCTTAGTTTCATGGAACAACAAGCAACTAATCCTCCGTCAAAAATAATATTTTCAACTTCCTCCAAGTTAATATCACCTTCTCTTAAAACATCCATAATAGAAGCTAACACTCCGGGTTTATCGTAATGTTTAACAACCAATTGATAATGTGCATCTGTTGCTTTTGCGCGGTTAACCCAGTGAGCAATTACTCCGCTGTTAATATATTGAAGAATAATATTTACGGTTTCTTCAGCCACTGCATTTTGCGCTTGCTCTGTTGATGCGCCGATATGATGAGTGACATAAACATTATCAACCTCTTGTAATATTGATGAAACCGGTCCCGATTTATCTTCAGGTTCACCTTTGAAAACATCAAGACCTACTTTCAACCCTTTTTCTTTAACTGCTTTAATCAATGCATCTTCATCAACAACTCCGGCTCTGGATGTGTTAATAAAGATCGCTCCCTTTTTCATGTACCCGAACATTTTTTCATTGAACAGATTTTTTGTTTCGGGAGTCTGCGGTAAGTGAACTGTTATTACATCTGCAATAGGAAGTATCTTGTCGAATTCAGAAAAATCTTTTACGCCGTAACCTTCGATTCGGGTAATGTCTTTTGCGTAAATATTCATGCCCAATGCCTGAGCGCGTTTTGCAACTTCTTTACCTATCGCACCGTAACCAACAATTGCTAGTGTTTTTCCAAAAAGTCCTTCTGCTTTTGAATACTCACCCTTATTCCATTTTCCTGCTTTGAAATCCGCAACGTTGTGTGGAATTCTACGGTCGAGTGCCAGCATAAAACCAATTGCAAGTTCCGCAACAGCAATTGAGTTTTTTCCAGGGCAGTTGGAAACATAAATTCCTTTTTTGTTTGCGGCGGGAATATCAATATTATTTACGCCTGCACCGGCTCGAACTATTAAGTTAAGCTGTTTGGATTCTTCAATTGTTTTTGCATTAACAACTGTTGAACGGACAACTAAACAATCAACTTCTTTTGCTGCTTCAGGTAAATCGTTTTCTCCCAATTTTGGATTATAAATTACATCAATCTCGGCATCTTTTAGTCTCTGGATGTACAGCTCGGGAAATTTGTCTGCTATTAATACTTTCATTTTCATTTTGTTCCTCTATGAATTATTTCAACATTGGTATTTTTACAGAAAACTTTTTAGCATTTCCAATTGCTTGTTGATATCCTGCATCTGCGTGGCGTGCTATTCCCATTCCAGGATCGTAAGTAAGAACACGTTCGAGCCGCGTTTCTGCTTCTTTAGTTCCATCCGCAACAACAACCATTCCGGCATGAATTGATTTGCCAATTCCGACACCGCCGCCATGATGAACAGAAACCCAACTTGCCCCGCCGATGGCATTTAATAAAGCATTAAGGATCGGCCAATCTGCAATTGCATCGCTTCCGTCTTTCATTGCTTCTGTTTCTCTATTAGGTGATGCAACAGATCCGCAATCAAGATGGTCTCTGCCGATAACTATCGGAGCTTTAACTTTTCCTTCAGCAACCAACTGATTAAATATTTTTCCCATCTTTGCACGCTCGCCGTAACCAAGCCAGCAGATTCTTGCCGGCAATCCTTGAAAGTGGACTTTCTTCTGAGCGAGTTCAATCCAGCGTATGAGTGCTTTGTTTTCCGGGAACGTTTCGATAACAGCTTTATCGGTTTCATAAATATCTTTTGGATCGCCGCTTAATGCTGCCCATCGGAACGGGCCTTTGCCGTCACAAAAAAGAGGACGGATATATTCCGGAACAAATCCGGGAATATCGAAAGCATTTTCTAATCCGTTTTCTTTTGCTTCTCCGCGTATGTTGTTACCGTAATCAAATGCAACGGCACCGCGTGCTTGAAATTCCAGCATTGCTTTAACATGTTCAACAATTGTTTTTTTAGAAAGTGAAATGTATTTACTCGGATTTTTTTTACGTAGATCCAAAGCTTCATCCAAACTCATTCCCATTGGAACATATCCGTTAAGAGTATCGTGAGCAGAAGTTTGATCTGTAATTATATCGGGAGTAATTTTTCTTTCTAAAATTTTTGGTAAAATTTCTCCCGCATTGCCAAGCAATCCAACCGAAAGAGAAATCTTCTTTTCTTTTGCATCCAGAACTAGTTTAAGCGCTTCATCCAAATCTTCGGTTATAACATCTAGATAACCAGTATCAACTCTTTTTTGCATGCGTGACCTGTCAACATCAATTCCAAGAAAAGCAGCACCATTCATTGTTGCCGCTAATGGTTGAGCGCCGCCCATTCCGCCCAGCCCGGCTGTTAATAATAATCTTCCGCTTAATGTTGAACTGAAATGTTGCCGGGCGCATTCAGCAAATGTTTCATAAGTGCCTTGCAGGATTCCTTGTGTCCCGATGTAGATCCAACTGCCGGCGGTCATTTGTCCATACATAGTAAGACCAAGTGAATCAAGTCTGCGGAATTCATCCCAAGTCGCCCAGTCTGGAACAAGCATAGCGTTGGAAATAATTACGCGCGGTGCATTCTCATGTGTTTTAAAAATTGCAACCGGTTTCCCGGATTGAACTACAAGAGTTTCATCGTTCTCTAAATTTTTTAGAGAATTAATTATTGCTTCATATGATTCCCAGTTGCGCGCGGCTTTGCCGGAACCACCGTAAATGATTAAATCTTTCGGTCGTTCTGCAACATCAGGATCAAGATTGTTCATCAACATTCTCATTGCTGCTTCTTGAATCCAACCTTTGCAACTTATTTTAGTGCCTATCGGTGCTTTAATAATTTTGTCTAGAGTTTCCATTTAATTACTGAAATGAGTTTCTAAAAGATTTTTGTATTGGTTATAAGCAGATTTGTAAAGCCATCGTTTAAGAAAAAATCCTTTGTTGATCTGTTTTTTCATGTGGTCAACATTTTCTTTAAGACGAAAAACTAATTTGGTCTTTTCATCCTTTGTAAGTTTCATCTCATCAACAGGATCATTGATCTTATCTATTATGGAATTGAATGTACGGAGATCTGCGTAAAATCTTTCATCAGCAGCCATTTGCTTTTGTATTGTCTTACAAAATTGGAGAAGGATTTTTCTTTCGTTCTTATCCAATTGATATGAATAATTTTTAAAAAGTGGTTTTGCCATAAATGAGTTATACTTTTAGTGAAAGCAATTTTTCCCGCATCTTTTGGTACCCGGGTTTGATAATATTATAAATATATGGTAATCTTTCCTTGTAAGGTATAAAGGAAGATTTCATTGCATTGATATTTAATTTTTCTATGTCATCCAATGTTAAGCCGAACATATCCGTTGCGATCAAATATTCTTTTGTAAGCGTTGTATCGCTCATCAAACGATCGTCTGTGTTAAGAAAAACACGGTACTTTTCTTTATAAAGTTTTATGAAAGGATGATTTTCCATTTTATCAATTGCACCGGTATGAACATTACTTAATAAATTTATTTCAAGAGGGAGACGAGTATCTAAAATATATTGAGCAAGATCGCCAAGTGAAACTATATTACCGTCTTTATCGAAATGTATATCTTCGATTAAACGGGTTGCATGCCCGATTCGGTGAGCTCCGCAGATCTGAATTGCCTGCCAAATAGATTCTATACCAAATGCTTCGCCCGCGTGGATTGTAATGTTAAAATTTTCACGCTTGATGAATTGAAATGCTTCAATATGTTTTTTAGGAGGATAACCGCCTTCTTCACCTGCAAGATCAAATCCTACAACTCCTTGTCTTCTAAAATTGACTGCGAGTTCTGCAATCTCTAAAGTATTTTTCATATTACGCATACCGCAAAGAATCAAGCCATAGCCAACACCAAAATCTCGTTTCCCTTTTTCCAAACCTTCAAGAACTGCGTTAATAATATCTTCATAATAAAGCCCTTTTGCAGTATGGAAGACCGGTGCAAATCGAGTTTCAACGTAGCAAACGCCATCGTTCTTCATATCTTCCATCATTTCGTATGCAATGCGTTGAAGGGCTTCTTTTGTTTGCATAACTGCGCATGTATGTTCAAATCCTTGAAGATATTCCACAAGGTTTCCTTTATTTGCACCACGGAAAAACCATTCGGAAAGTTCACCCGGATCAGAAGTAGGCAGCTTTGTGTATTTTAAATCTTTGGCTAGTTCAATAATGGTTTGAGTTCTAAGACCGCCGTCGAGATGATCATGAAGTAAGACTTTTGGAACGTTGCGGATTATCTCTTCTGTTTTCATTTTTAATTCTTTATTTCAAAAATATTCTTTTGCGTTCCGAAAATCAATTAAACTATCTGTCGTTTATTATTATTCATTCAAAATCAATAATCTTGTAATTGATTCAGCGAATAAATGAACTAATTTAACCTTGACTTGCCTATCTCAAATTGGTTATTTTTGTTCAAATTAATTACGAATTATTTTTATTAAATGGAGCATAAATGAAAAAAGTATTTATTTATTTGAGCATTTTGACTATGGTTTTAGGTATAACAGCTTTTGAATGCGGTTCTGCTGAAATTGAAGGCGCTAAGTTATACATCAAACAAAAACAATATGATAAAGCTAAAGAAGTTTTATTGAAAGAAGTTACTAAGAATCCCGCAAGCGATGAAGGCTGGAGTATGCTTGGCAAACTTTATTCCGAAGAGGGAGATATTCCCAAAATGTTGGAATCTTTCGATAAATCTTTAGCTATTAGTAAGAAATTTGAAGTTGACATAAAAGAATTTAAAAAATATTCTTGGGCAAGCAGCTTTAATAAAGGAGTATCATTCTTTAATTCTGCCGTAAAGACTACAAAGCAAGACAGTATGAATTTGTTTTTTGAAAAAGCTGTTGAACAATTTAAATATTCTATTTTATGCGAACCTGATTCAACGATTGGATATGAAAACGTTGCTGCTGCTTATCTAAACATGAATAAAAGGGAAGAGGCAGTTCCATATTTAGAAAAATTAGTCAAGATTGGTAAACCTGCTTACTCATTTTCAAGATTAGGTGCTTTATATTTAAATAAGGGTGCAGATTTGATGGAAGGCTATCGTAAATCTAAAAATAAAGCTGATAGTGTAGGTGCATTCGAATGGTATAATAAAGCAATTTCGGTTTTAGAAACCGGCAGAGCTAAATTCCCAACCGATGCAGATATTTTGTTGCAGTTAGGCAATGCATATTATTCTGCAGACAAAATGGATGTTGCCGAAACTTCTTTCAAAGAACTTGTTGAAAAAAATCCCGCAAATAAAGAATTAAAATACGCTTATGGAGTAGTATTACTTAAGGCTCATAAATTTAACGATGCGGCATCACAATTAGAACAAGTTATAAAAGTTGATGAGAATAATATTGATGCTTGTTACAATCTTGCCGCAACATATATAAATTGGGGAAATGATCTTAGAGATGAAGCTGTAAAGAAAGAGAGTACTGATAGATCATTTCAAGAAAAATTTAAACTGGCTGCACCTCTATTGGAAAAATATTTGTCCGTTAAACCAAATGAAGCGAGAGTATGGATAAGTTTAGGCCAGGTATATGCAAATTTAGGTATGGAAGAGAAATCTAAAGCTGCTTTTAAAAAGGCAGATGAAGTTAAATAATTATTTGTAATTAATTTTTATATCAGCGAGGCTGTATCAAATAGTTAAGAAATTTTTTTGAGATAGCCTCGCTTTTTTATGATTAATCAAGGTGAAAAGATGAATCAGAATAATGAACAAAATGCACAGCAGATAAACATAGAACTCGGTGAAAAAGAAGCTGAAGGAATTTATTCCAATCTTGCAATAATTACACATTCGCCGGCTGAGTTTGTAATTGATTTTACGCGAGTTGTTCCAGGAGTTCCGAAAGCAAGAGTACTTTCACGCATCATAACTACTCCTCAGCATGCAAAAATGTTAATGCGCGCATTAAAGGATAATATTGATAAGTTTGAATCACGCTTCGGTGAGATTAAGATTGATAATCAACCAACCCCGCAATTTGGTTTTATTAATGCTGATAAAGGCGAAAAGGTAAATTAATATTTGTGAAGATTCTGTAGTAAGAATTTCCGTGTTAAAGTCGTCACATTATCCATCCTTTAGAAATCATTTCTTGAGTTAGAAAGAATAAATAATTACTTTATTTGCAGAGTAAATGTGAATATGTCCTTTCTTCATAAGAATTCAAGTGGAGTTAATATTATGAGAAGAAATATTTCATTTTTAACCGTAATTATTGTCTTTATTGCCTCACTCTCTTTGAGTGCCCAAACTCAAAATATTAGTTTTGAGATACTTCAGGACTTATCTTCACTAGACCCCGGTGCTTTTTTAATTACAAATAATGTCAGCGGTCAACCAAGAATTTTTCATGTTACTATAATAACCAACCGCCCCAAGGTAATAATAGAAGGTAGAATAGATTGGAAGCAATCCCTGGGTTCGAGTTACAAGCAGCTGCTAACATTTAAAACGTTTTCATTTACACCAAGAAGTTTTTTTAATGATGAATTGGGATCTGCCGATATAAAAATTGATCAGGTAAATGGAGATAAGGATCTTGGTACTGAGTTAGTAACACGGGGTAAACCAACCGGAGTGTTACGTATTTTCCTTAAAATGTTTGATGACCGTGGTAATTTTTTAGCCGATAATTCAAGTTCAAATAATGAGATCTTATTTCTTAATCCAACCGCCCCCTCATTATTTCTACCTAAAGATGTTCCGTTCGAAGTTACGGTCGGCAATGCACAAATTAGTTGGTCGGATGTACAAGGAGTGTTGAGATATAAAGTTAAGGCATGCGTCAGAAATGAAAATCAAAGTCTGTTGGAAGCACTGCAGTCAAGCGACCCGGTTGTAGATGCTGATGTAGGAACTCTTCTCAGCATTAACTTGGCTCAACACAAAAGAAGAGAATTGTTAGAAGGTCAAAGAATAGCTGTAATAGTTTCCGCAATTGTTTCGCAATCCGGAAGAGAAACAGAATTGGTGAGTGAACCAAGAGAATTAAAAAT
>VEPI01000166.1:61679-67718 GCA_012026935.1 Melioribacter sp.
AAAAATATTAGTGCAGAAATGTTAAGATTGGCAACTTTTCTTTCTAAATTAAATGTCAGTAATGATATTATTGATAAAATCTCTTCCGGACAAATTACACTAGAACAACTACAATTCTTTGATGAAAATAATCAACCTATTCTTCTGAGCGACTTTATGACGATATTATCGTTGTTGGAAAGTCAACCTGATTTAATAATTTCAGCAACATTTACAGCTAAATAAAATTAGGAAACATAAATCATGAAAGCGAAAAATTTTTTAATAGTTTTTATTATTCCATGGTTAATTGGTTTTACATCAGATCAAAATTTACTATTGCCCGGAGACACTCCGGTTGCTTTGGTAAAAAAAATCGTAAAAGATGTATCTTACAAAAAAGCCGGTCAATCTGATTGGGATTTAGCTAAAACCGGAGATGCTTTGTTTGATGGAGGACAGGTAAAAACAGGATCGAAATCTCTTGCACTAGTACTATTTACTGATGGATCCGGATTGTTAAAGGTCAGAGAAAATGCTGTTCTAAATATTTATGGCCAACGAAACAACAAACAAATAGATAAGAACACTTACATTGATAAAGGACTAATTGGATTTGAAGTTAACAAACAGGAGGATGCAGAATTTAAATTTACAACTCCAACTGCAGTTGCATCAATACGCGGAACACTTGGGTTTATTGAAGTCGGCTCGGATAGTTCAACAACAATTTCATTGGAAAACGGTTCAGTAGAAATTCAAGCATTAAGAGGAAATAGGGGATCAGGAAGAGTTACAGGTGGTAATACCGCTAGAATTGATCCACTGGGAAATGTTAATTTGAATGCAGCTTCGGATGAAGACAGAAAGAAAAATTCGACAACAAGACAATTGACAACTAAAAAGGTTAAAATTAAAACGCCTCAAGGTGATTTAGAAATAGAATATTATTCTACTGGCAATAACTAACTCAATTGTTACTGTTAACAATAAAATTCTTGAAATCGGTCTCTTTAGGAGATAAAGATTATGAAAGGAAAAGAATTTATTAAAAAAAGATTTTTTTTAATTATTGTATTTCTTCAACTTCTAATTTTCAATCAAGTCATCGGTCAAATCAGCAATATTGTCTCTTCGGTAAAGATCGGTGATGCGAAAGAAAAATTACCTTTAGCAATTTCAGCTGAATTATTTAGCGCGGAGAATATTTCTAACATTAGTATTGCATACAAAACCTTCGGAGAGAACGAATTCAAAAAAGCTGAAATGCTTATTGCCGGAAATACTGCTTCAATAACTCTTCCGCCTGAAGTTGTTATACCCCCTTATCTGGAATATTATCTTATAATAAATTTAAGGAATGGTTCAACTCAGACATATCCTATTGACATTACTCAGGGAGTTTCACCACTTCAAATTTCGGTCTCTGCCGTTTCCGAAAAGGAAAAAGAAATAATTCTTCTTAGCCCAAATCCGGGCGAAATGTTATCGGGTGAAGAATTGCTGATCTCGATTTCGTTTATAAAAGCACCGGAAAATATTGATGTGAGTAAGACAAAGATTTTTCTGAATGATGCGGATGTAACTTCTTATGAGCTTTTAACAGGTGATTTGATTGTTCTAAGCGGAGAAAATCTTGCAGGTAAAATAGGCTTCGGTGCTAAATTGTTAACTGTTGAAGTTTATGATAAAGAAGGGAAATTATACCATACTATATCAAGAAGTTTCCAGGTTGTATCAACTGAAGTTGCTTTGGCAGTAAGTTCGAAATGGAAATACTACGGAAATTTAAAAGGCGAATCACGAAATGAAAATTATAATTCGGCTTCAACCTGGTATAATAATATTTCCGGAGAGTTTAACACTTCCAACAATGACATTAGATTTAATGCATTTGCATATTTGACTTCTGAAGATAAAGAAAATGTTCAGCCATATAACAGGTATTCAGCTTCATTTCAAGCGGGGGACTGGTTAGACTTAAAAGCTGGTGATTCTTATCCGATCTTTCCTAATTTAATTTTGGATGGTGCAAGGGTTCGCGGATTCAGCGGTTCTTTGAATTTAGGAGCTATTAATTTACAAACTGCTTTTGGTGAAACGATGCGCCATGTTGAAGGAAAATTACTTCAAACGTATCCCGCTGGAACTGTCCCACTTGGCAGCGATATAATTCTAATTGATAAATTGAGAAATATATACGGACAAGCTGAACTTGGGACTTATCAGAGAAATTTGTTAGTGGTTAGACCTTCATTCGGCAGCGGAGAAAATTTTCAACTGGGATTCAGTTATTTACATGCAAAAGATGATAATGGCTCGATTAAATACGGAGCGAGGCCACAAGAAAATATTGTAATTGGCACAGATTTAAAATTAGCATTCGATGATCAAAATTTTATGTTTACATCTCAAGCAGCAATCAGTGTTCAGAACAAAGATATTTCTTCAGGTACAATAACCGATGCACAAATAGATTCTATCTTTGGGAAAAATAGTAATCTTGGTATATCACCTAGTGATTTCAAAAAAATTCGTGATATTGTCGGAAACTTTATTACTGTAAATCAATATCTTGGTCCGTGGAACCCACAAGAGTTTTCATCGTTTGCTTCAGAAACAGCTTTATCATTGAATTATCTGAATAATAATTTGCGTGCATCGTATGTTTATAGAGGAAATGATTATCAATCGTTTGGTCAAACATTTATAAGAACCGATGTTAAAGGAATAAATGTTGTTGATAGAATCAGAATGTTAGATAATAAATTATTTGTTTCATTTGGTTATGAAAGTTTAAAAGATAATCTTCAAAACACAAAGGTAGCTACTACTACATATCAAACTATCAGCGCATCCGTATCAATATTTCCGAGAGTTGATTTTCCCAATATTACAATTGGTTACAATAATTATGATAATAACAATGGTTTGAATATTACAAATACTCAAACTGCTCCTTTCGCTGTAAGTGATAATACTAATAGAATTCTCATGCAACTTTCTTATGATTTCGCTGCAGCAGGCATTCGTAATAGCAGTTCGCTGTCATTCACTACGTCTAATAGAAAAGATAATACTATGGCGAAGATGGATGCTAATTTTAGCTCCGGTTCATTAACTGTTAACAGTTTTTGGAACCAGCAATTATCTTCTATCTTCGGAATTGTTTTCAGTTCAAGCGAGATTCAAGGAACACAATTTAAGTATGTTACTCTTTCTTTCGGCGGAAAGTACTTGATGCTTGAGAATAAGTTGCAATTGATTGCGTCGCTTAGTCCAAGCTTCGGAGATTTTCAAAGGCAAGTGCTAGAACTTACGGCCGATTATAATGTACTTGCAAATCTAAATCTGATGTTTCAAGCAAGATTGTTTAGAATACCCGGTGCTTCAACAAATTCTATCATCGGGTTAGTCACCAGACTTTCGATCTAAATGAAAAATTTCTAATGAAGAGCGGTGCAGGTAAAAAGAAGGATTTTTTCAAAAAGATTTTTGTAGTAATTAGTGCCGCTCTTTTCACAATAATTCTTACACAAGATTATATCTTTACTTTCGCTCCTCTCAAAGAACTGGAACTGAAATTAATTGATACGCGTTTTACCAAGAGAGGACCAATAGAAATTAAAGATTCTTCCAAAGTCATCATTATCGAAATTTCACAAGAGACTTACAATCAAATTCCACCGCCAAATAATAAAGCACCCTTACCCCGATCAATTTATACTAAGGCAATTGAGAACCTCACTAAAGCCGGTGCTAAAGCAATCGGAATTGATCTTATTATGTCGGACGCAGATAGATATTCTGTAACGAATGATACTATGCTGATGCAAGCGATAAAAAAATCCGGCAAGGTAGTTGTTGCCGGCAAAATTGATGAAGTAATTGAAAAACAAATTGAAGATTCAACGTATTCAATCAGAAGTTATACAAATTCCGATTACAACAAAATTAAATATAACTATGAAAGTATTTTTTATGATGCGGATAGCTCATTAGGAATTGTTCAAATGCCGCCGGACTTCGACGCTGTTTACCGCAGATGTATGCCTTTCCGCTGGACGGCAATAACTAAAAAGAAAATTCCGAGTTTTGGGTTCGCATTAGTAAATAAGTATTTGGGATTGAAAGGGACTGATACCGCCAAAATTGATAATAATTTTTTCATCTTGGGAAATAAAAGAATACCAAAGTTTGACCGTACCAGCATGCTTGTTAATATTTACGGGCCAAGCCGTACTTTCCAACATTTTAATTTGATTGATATAATAGATGATGCGGAGTTCAAGACCAAAGATGAACTAGAAAGCGGAATTGATTTTAATCAATGGGAAATTCTGAATGAAGAATCTTCATACAGAAATTTATTTCGCGATAAGATCTTTATTATCGGTTCAACAATGCCGGAAGATAAAGATATTATGGCATCTGCATTTGCCAAAGGGGAAAGAAAAGGTGATAATCAAATAAACGGTGTAGAATTCCATGCCAACATAGTTCAGAATATTTTGAGCAATAATTTTTTATCAACTCAATCTAAGGAAAGCGAAATATTATTAATTATTTTCTTAACTGCGTTATCATTCTATGTTTCTTATTTGGTTAGAAAGATCAAGTTGAAAAATGGTTTTATTATTGAATCAATTAATATTTTAATAGTTTTTTTTCTGATCTTATTGATTTATGAATTAAGCATTTTCCTCTTCATTCATAACAAATTAGTAATTGCAATTGTTAGTCCTTCCCTTGCCGTAATAATCGGATATTTTTCCAGTACTGCATATCATTTTTTACTTGAACGTCAGCAGAACGTAATCATAAAAGGAATGTTCAGCCAATATGTTAGCAGGGAGGTTGTTAATCAATTAATAATTAATCCTGACAGATTACGATTAGGCGGAGAGAGGAAAAATCTATCCATACTCTTCAGCGATATAGCAGGATTCACAACATTTGCAGAAAAAAAACAACCTGAAGAACTTGTAAGTTTTATAAATGAATACCTGAATGAAATGACAGAAATAATTTTAAATAATAAAGGAACACTTGATAAATATCTTGGTGATGCTGTCATGGCCTTTTGGGGAGCGCCTGTTGAAGTTGAAGATCATGCATACAAAGCTTGTGTTACAGCATTACAAATGCAGGAGAGATTAGTCGGTTTGAGAGAGAAGTGGTCCAGTTCAGGTGAAACTCCAATACGAATACGAATCGGTATTAATACCGGCGACGTTATTGTTGGAAATATTGGCGGTGAAAAACGTTTTGATTACACTGTTCTTGGTGACAACGTAAATTTAGCTTCACGGCTTGAAGGAGCTAATAAAGAATATGCTACTAACATTATGATCAGTGATACAACTTATGATAGTTGTAAAGATAAAATTCTTGCAAGGGAGTTGGATGTAATTTTGGTAAAAGGAAAGAACAAACCGACAAAAGTTTATGAATTGATCAGTTTAGTCGGTGATAAAAAAGCAGAAGAAGCAGTTGAGAAAATGGATTTATATTTCCAAGCTTTGGAATTGTACAGACAAAAAAGCTTTGAACCTGCGTTAGATTATTTTAAAAGATCTTATGAAAAACTCGGAGATTATCCCTCTAAAGTTTATATCCAGCGGTGTGAATTCTATCTGAAAAATCCTCCGGACCAAAATTGGGACGGAGTTTTTGAGATGAAGACAAAATAGAATTAATCTCTCTTCAGAATGTAATTACCTTATCAGAACCCAAAGTTAAATTAGTTAACTCTTGCATGTTGCTTCTTTCAACTCCTTCAATTAATGGAAGAGTTGATAACCCTCTTGCATCAAGACATGTTCCGCAAGATTTTATTTTTCCGTTCTTCATAATTACGGATTTGAGCATTCTTTCAATATTGTAATATCCTTGTGGTGTATTTTGATTTGGAATTGCACATCCGACAGCATCAGCCATAAGAAATATTACAACTTCAGTTTCCGGCTTTTCTTTTTGAATGTTCATCGCTAAACGCAATGCATTATATGCTTTTTCCGTGCCGTATGGCGCATCGTTAATGATGATCAATATTTTCAT
>VEPI01000116.1 GCA_012026935.1 Melioribacter sp.
CTTTAGCCAAAATAGAAATAATTGAATGGAGAATTGAGAATTTGGTGTGTATCTTGAGAAAGAAAATTAACCTTTCTGCTTTATGTAAGAATCCGAACCAATAACAATTGTAATTATAGATTTTTATGAAAGACCTTTTCGAAGACTACATCCATTCCATTTCAAAAAAATATTCGTATAAAGAAACAAGCGAGATGGGATACCGAACAGACTTTGAAATATTACTTAAAGAAATATTTGAGAAGATTAATGTAAAACGTATTGATAATGATCCGCGAGCCAAAGAAGGGAATCGCCCCGATTTTGTAATTCATAAACACAGCATTCCAATTTTATACATAGAAACAAAAACAGTTGGAACCGATTTAGATAAGATTGAAAAGTCCGAACAGATGGCCAGATACTACGGATATGCAAATTTGGTTTTAACCGATTATGTAGAATTTCGTTTTTACCGTAACGGTATAAAGTATGAAGAACCAATTAAGTTAGCAGTTTGTGATACTGACAGAAAAATACTTGAGCCGCTTCCGGCAAATTACAGCCATCTTTCAAAATCATTAATTGATTTTGCACAATCTCATAAAGAACCTATCCGTTCTGCTGTTCACCTTGCAAAAATAATGGGTGGTAAAGCGCAAAGAATTAGAGATAATATCCGACAATTCATTTCCGATAAATCAGAAAAGAATACTGAAATTATGCGCATCTATGATGCAATAAAAAAACAACTTGTTCATGATCTTTCGACAGATTCATTTGCGGATATGTACGCGCAAACTCTTGTCTACGGACTTTTTGTTGCGCGTTACCATGATGAAACACCCGCGGATTTCTCCCGCCGGGAAGCGATTGAGAATGTTCCAAAATCAAATCCGCTGCTTAGGCATTTCTTTGAACATATTGCGGGCTCCAATTTTGATAAACGTCTTGAACATATTGTAAATGAATTATGCGCTGTCTTTTCTCATGCTAACATTCCTGAATTGATGAAACAATATTTCAAAGATGATTTATGGGGAGAAACTAAAGAAGGACCCGATCCGGTTATACATTTTTATGAAGACTTCCTAAAAGAATACGACCCGGAATTAAGAAAAAAACTTGGCGCGTTTTATACTCCTTTGCCTGTTGTTAGATTTATTGTACGCTCTGTTGATTATCTTCTTCAAAAAGAATTTGGTCTGCCTAACGGATTAGCAGATACATCCAAATTAGCAAACGGTGTGCATCGCGTTCAAATTCTTGATCCGGCAGTAGGTACAGGGACATTTTTAACCGAGGTAACGAAAAATATTTTTTCTGGATTTAAAGCTCAGGAAGGACGTTGGCCGAAATATGTATTTCATGAATTATTGCCGAGGCTTCATGGATTTGAACTGATGATGGCACCATATACAATTGCACATTTAAAACTAAGTATGTTTCTAAAGGATAATGGATTTAAATATTTTAACAATACAAGGCTTGGCGTTTACCTTACAAATTCACTTGAAGAAAGCGTTATACGCGATGATCTTTTTGGCGGTTTTGGTTTTGCCGAAAGCATTGCCGAAGAATCTAAAGAAGCTACAATTATTAAAAATAGAACTCCCATTATGGTTGTTATTGGCAACCCGCCATACAGTGTTAGCTCCTCTAATAAAAGCAAATGGATTCTGGATTTAATAAAAGATTACAAGAAAAACCTTAATGAAAAAAATATTCAACCTCTATCCGATGATTATATAAAATTTATTCGTTTCGCCGAGCATTTCATCGAAAAAAAGAAAAGCGGTATTGTAGCTATGATTACAAATAATTCCTTTATTGATGGAATAACGCACCGGCAGATGAGAAAACATTTACTCGAAACATTCGACGACATTTACATTTTCGATCTACATGGCAGTTCAAAGAAAAATGACAAAGCAATAGATGGAAGTAAAGATGAAAATGTTTTTGATATTCAACAAGGTGTTGCTATTTCAATTCTTGTACGTAGAGAAGGTGATAGCAATAAACTCGGTTCCGTTCATCACACCGAGATTTTTGGAATTAGAGAAGAGAAATTCAAAAAGCTTACTGAAAGTAATTTGCAAAATATAGGTTGGAAGAAGATCGATTATTCTGAACCATATTATTTCTTTGTAAAAAAAGATTTCAGAGCAAATGATGAGTATGAAAAAGGTTTTAAAATCGATGAAATGTTTTCATGCAATACTTCTGGCATAAAGACTCATCGTGATGATGAACTCGTTAGTTTAAACGAATTTGAAGACAATAATTATCAATATTTATATCGCCCTTTTGACATTAGGTGGATCGAATATGATCTCAAAAAAGTTATACGTCATCGTTTTTCTGTTATGAAACATATGCTAAAGGACAACATTTCTTTACTAACATGTAGACAACAAAGTAGTTTCGATTTTCAACACATATTTGCATCAAGAGTATTAACTGATATTTGTTCTGTTTCATTGCAAACAAAAGAATCTACATATGTATTTCCTCTTTATCTCTATTCAAAAGATGGTTCAAAAGTGCCTAATCTCAAAGAAGAAATTGTTGAAGAGATTGAACAAACGACCGGCAAAACAACACCCGAAGAAATATTAGATTATATATATGCAGTACTGCACTCGCCAAGTTATAGAGAAAAGTATAAAGAGTTTTTAAAAATAGATTTTCCGCGTGTGCCGTATCCAAAAGACAAAAAAACATTTAAAGAACTTGTAGCATTTGGCACGGAGCTGCGTTTACTTCATTTGTTGGAATCGCCAAAGGTTAATAAGTTCATAACAACATACCCTGTTGCCGGTACAGATAAAGTTGAAAAGCTGATATACAAAAACGGAAATGTTTATATAAACAATCAGCAATACTTTGGCAATGTTTCGGAAACAGCATGGAATTTTTATATCGGCGGTTACCAGCCTGCGCAAAAATGGTTAAAAGATCGTAAAGGCAGAACGCTTACAAACGAAGATATAGAGCATTATCAAAAAATAATTGTAGCATTAACTGAAACAGATCGGATAATGAAAGAGATAGATAAGATTACTATTTAATTTTTGGCTAAAGCCACACTGCTTGCGATTTGTTTACTGCCCCATCCTAAAGGATGGGGTTACAATAATCAAGATATTATATTAACTCCGTCCTTCAGGACGGAGAGAGAAGGTACAGCGAGACCAGATCGGCTTTAGCGGAAAAAATAGTTAGAGGATTGTAAAGGTAGAACTCTAACAAATGAAGATATAGAACACTATCAAAAAATAATTGTTGCATTAACAGAGACAGATAGAATAATGAAAGAGATAGATAAGATTACTATTTAATTTTTGGCTAAAGCCACACCACTGGCGATTTGTTAACTGCCCCATCCTAAAGGATGGGGTTAAATAATCAAGATATTATATTAACTCCGTCCTTCAGGACGGAGAGAGAAAATACAGAGCAACCACACTGGTTAGCATCTATAACTCCGCCATTCATGGCGGAGAGAGTGAAGATAGGAAACCTATACGGCTTTAGCCGTAACACACAAGGGGGCGAGATGTCTTACATCAAAATCTGGGTGCATATAGTATTTGGTACTAAAAACCGAGAGCAATTTCTTTTAAAAGAAATTAAGGAAAAAGTTATACAGCACATAATTGATAACAGTCACCTAAAAAATATTTTTATCGATTGCATCAATGGTTATCATGATCATTTGCATTGTCTGATTTCTCTTGGCTCGGATCAAAACATTTCAAAAGTCGTGAATCTGATTAAAGGCGAGTCTTCTTACTGGATAAATAAAAATAAGATTACAAGAACTAAGTTTGAGTGGGCCGATGAATATTTCGCAGTATCTGTGGGTGAATCTCAAGTTGATTCCGTAAGAAACTATCTTAAAAACCAAGTTGAACATCACAAAAAGAAAAGTTTCTTGGAAGAGCATGATGAGTTTATGAATAAATATGGATTTAAGTTCATTCCATAACAATTTTAAAAAATGTACTTTATTTCTACGCGCTCACTTCCAAAGATTATAGTACTTATGCCCGCTGCCAGTATTAAACAATACTACCGATT
>VEPI01000124.1 GCA_012026935.1 Melioribacter sp.
AATACAGAGCAACCACACCGGTTAGCATCTATAACTCCGCCATTCATGGCGGAGAAAGTGGAGATAGGAAACCTATACGGCTTTAGCCAAAATAGAAATAATTGAATGGAGAATTGAGAATTTGGTGTGTATCTTAAACCAAGAAATTAACCACTCTGTTTTATGCAAGAATTCAAAGCCAACGAAAGAACTTTTCAAGGTGTTTTACTAAACACTTTCCAAACTATAATAATTGAAAATGATGATATTAAATTTGAATCGGTATTTCAGGAACAGAATGTTGGTGTAGGCGAATCTCGTTTCAGTGATACAATTATTACTTCCAGTGTAGATTCTAAACAAAAAGTGTTTGTTGAATTAAAACCCACAAGTTGGGATGCTCAGGATGAAATTCTTGTTACCGATGCAGCTCAAAAAGCTTTTAATAATGGCGTAGAATATTTTGTAACTGGAACACCACGCCAGTTAATTATCTACAAAACATTTATCGAAGGGACTCCGCTCTTAGAACGGAAGCTGAAGCTTTATCAGCTCTCAAGTATTAAAACCGATAATGACGTTCTAGCTCCTTCTTTTCAAAAACAAATCAATCCTGTTGTAACACAATTCCTAAAAGATCTCAGTGATATTGTTCATGGAATTACAGAACTTCATTGGGATAGTGTTGATAAAATTTTCGTGAACAAATTATCGGCATATATTCTGGATGCTTCTTCCGTGATGTTTGAAGTAATGAGTCCAAAGATCAAAGATGACGATACATTAAAGAAAAAAATACGCGATTACATTGCAGAACAAGAAATTTTTAATGTCGGCATTAAATTTACTGATGATGACATTTACAATCTTTGCCAGCTTGCAAATTATCTGCTCTACTTAAAAATAATTTTCTATTCTTATCTTGAACGTGATGTAAAGTCTCTAGGTTTAAAACCGTTAAAGATTCCACAAGACAAGGATTTACTTAACAAAACACTGCGTGCGCGTTTTGATGATGTTCTTCAGCATGATTATGAATCAATTTTTCAAAAAACAATTCTTGATGAATTTGAATATCCCAACAGCTATTTGCCGGAACTGCAAAGAAATGTTGATCACATCCGTCGTCTTAAATTCCATGATTTTAATTGCGATATCATCGGTTCAATTTATAACAAGCTTATAGACAGCCAAGAGCAGCACCAACACGGGCAGCACTTTACAAATACAAATGAAGTTGATATAGTCAACGCATTTTGTATAAACAAAAACACAAAGCTTGTATTTGATAGCGGATGCGGCGCCGGGACTTTCTTAGTGCGTGCTTATGCTTTTATGAAACACTTTAACAACAAACTGAAACACAAAGAACTTCTTGAAAGATTGTGGGGAATAGATATAGCACCATTTCCGGTTTTCTTAGCAAACATGAATCTTGCACTGCTGAACATAAAAGAAATTGATAATTATCCTTCTATAATTAATAAAGACTTCGGGGATGTTCGCCCGAAATCTTTTCACAAATTAATATTTCATAATCACACAAAAGAATTTGAGACTATACCTTTTGATAATAAACATGTTCAAGTTCGAATTCCGCAATTTGATGCCTGCGTTGGTAACCCGCCATATATAATGCAAGAATTAATTGATGACAAGTCGAAGTGGAGCGGTCTGTTGCAAGCGGAACATCGTATAAAAAAAATTGACCAGCGGAGTGATCTTTATGTTTATTTCTTAATGCATACCGCTACATTCTTAAAAGAAGGCGGTCGGTTTGGTTATGTTATTTCCAGCAGTTGGCTTGATAATCTTTTCGGTGCAAGTTTGCAGAAATTTTTGTTAGATCATTTTAAAATCATCGCAGTAGTCGAAAATCAGAAAGTCCGCAGCTTTGATACCGCCTCTATCAACACAATAATTTTTATCCTAGAAAAATGTTCTGATCAACAAGCGCGTGAGGGAAATAACGTCCGTTTTGTTCGTGTTTACAAAGAATACAAAGAATTGATAGGCAGGAACGATGATGAAGAAAGATTTACAACTGTTATAGATTTTGCGGCGCAAATTGAAAAGACAAGTAAATCAATAAAGAACGATGATTATTTCATCACTGTTCGTAATCAAAAGTTATTGGAAGAAGAAAGTACCGTTGACGGCAAATATGAACCCGGTAATTGGGGCGCAAAGTATCTTCGCTCTCCGGAGATTTATAATAAGATAATCGAAACTGCCGGCAGCAACCTGATTCCTCTTTATAAAGTTGCCGAAGTAAAATATGGAATTAAATCCGGCGCGAACGATTTCTTTTATGTTGTGGATGACACAGACAAAGTAAAAGAAATGAGCGATGAAGATTACAAACTAACCTTTGGTTTTGAACGGAAGAAACATTTGATAAGTTGGGAGAAGAACGGCTGGTTCTATAGTGAAATGACTAAGAGCCACCATATTCTTGAGCGTATTTATTTTAAGCCGCTATTCAAGACACAAAAGGAAGCAAAAAATCTTGAAGTTGATTTGGAAAAATTAAAATTCCATGTGCTGGTCTGCAACGATTCTTTGAAAGACTTAAAAAAATATAATACAAGAATTGTCAAGTATATAGAGCTTGCTGAAAAGGAACACGGTATGCATGAAGTGGTTACAAATTCTGCACGGATCTCAAATGATAAGAATAATCCGCGTGATTGGTTTAATCTTGGAAAAGATTTGTTTGTCGGTGATTTTATTTTCCCATCAAAGATTGGCGAAAAATTTAGATTAATTGATAATAGAAAAACGAACGTTTATTGCGATAAGGTCAATTACAATATCAAAGTGGGCAAAGGTTACAGCAAAGAAGCGGATATTATCTTTCTAATTTTGAATGGAACTCTCTTTAGATATTTTATTGATCTATTCTCGAGACAGCTTACCGGCAATCAAACTTTGAGCGATGTAGATGTTTATGTTGTCGAGAACACTTTTATTATTGACCCGAAACTTCTGAAGCCAAAGGAGAAAGAATTAGAAGATATTCTGGAAGTGTTAAAAGGAAGAGAACAAAAAGTTATTTATGAAGATGTAAAACAGAAAGACAGAATAAAATTAGATAAAATTATTTTTGAAGCGTTGGGTATGAAAGCAAAAGATGTTGAAGAGCTTCATAAAGAAGCATGCAATTATGTAAAAGAAAGAGAACTAAAATCGGGATCAGTAACGACAGTTAAATCGAAACAAAAACCGGATTACGAAACATCTTTAAAACTTATTCAAGAAAGATTTCCGGAGATTCATATTTACAACGATTTGATAAAAGGGAAAGCAACAATCCATTTTAATATTCCAAACTTACCGGCAAAGTTTCCAAAGGATATGAAAACCGGGGACGGTAATCTTTTCCAATCTTATTTTGTAATCTTCAAAGACGGTAATAAACAAATTTCCGTTGGTTTTAAAAACACAAGCCAGATAAAACTATTCCGTTTCTTCTACGAAGAACTCGAAGTAAAAGGAAAATTGCTAACTCTTCCCGAAAAACCGGAAGACTGCGAAAAAGTTTTTACAATTCTTGAAAGCGAATACAAAAAAAATAATTCGCAAATAAAAGCTATGCTAAAATCATATCGCAGCAAGGCAAGTTTCTTGGCGATTTATAGGGATCTTATATTGGGCTAAAGCCCCTTTTTTGTAACGTGTTTATTGCCCCATCCTAAAGGATGGGGTTACAATAATTGAGATAGTACATTAACTCCATCCCTCAGGACGGAGAGAGAAGATACAGCGAGACCAGATCGGCTTTAGAGGAAAAAATAGTTAGAAGATTGTAAAGGTAGAACTCTAACAAATGAAGATATAGAACACTATCAAAAAATAATTGTTGCATTAACAGAGACAGATAGAATAATGAAAGAGATAGATAAGATTACTATTTAATTTTTGGCTAAAGCCACACCGCTTGCGATTTGTTTACCGCCCCATCCTAAAGGATGGGGTTACAATAATCAAGATATTATATTAACTCCGTCCTTTAGGACGGAGAGAGAAAATACAGAGCAACCACACTGGTTAGCATCTATAACTCCGC
>VEPI01000101.1 GCA_012026935.1 Melioribacter sp.
ATTTCAACAAACTTTAAAAAACTTTGCTGGTTCGTAAAATACTCATAGATTATTTCAACAGATTGTCTCTGACCCGGCCATGCAAGTAATTTAACCGCTTCTTCTTTTTGTACCCATTTAAAATCCGTATGCTCATCCGATATGATTACTTTTTGGCTCTCATCAACTAAAACAGCAAAAACCGGTATCATAACAATTACATCCGTTTCAGGCGAATAGAATGAATTAATATTTGGAACGACCCAAAATTTTATTGGGGTTAAACCGGTTTCCTCTTTTACTTCTCTTAGAGCAGTCTGGTGTGCATCTTCATTTTCAATTGAACCTGTAACCATTTGCCAAAGTCCAGGATATTTTTCATTTGAAGCTCTTTTTAAAAGTAAGAACTCTAAATCATTTCCAATCCTTCGGAAAATATGTACTTCTATTAGTGATGATGTTACATTCATATATTTTTATGTCTTTGCCGACAGATTATTGCTATTTCAAAAATACGCTCTCGCTTCTGCTCTCATCGTTTGAATCACCCTGCTTGTACCTTGAAGGCGTGCATCATAACTCAATGAGGTTTGAATAAATCCGGATAAACGATAATCGAAAAAGACTCTCCAAAAATAATTCTTTCCGATTACATTTCCCCGTGTTATCTCGTAAGGAATATTAAAAATATTTGAATTAGAAGTAAGCTCGGTTCTCTCAACTTCTACCCGTAACCGTCCTATATTTTCAAACGAAAAATTTATTCTGAGAGTAACAGAGTTTTGATCAACAATAGTCGGTGCTTTGGGAAAATCATCCTGGCTTCTTCCTGTTGCAACTTTAAAACCAACTTCTATATCTCTCGCCGGTCTATATGAAAAGTCTGTTGTAAGATCATTCCTTGTAACAGTTCTAGCACGGTTTGAAGTTGGAGGTGAAATCAGATTATCAGCTTGATTAATAAACTCGGTTTGATTGTTAATTTCTTCGATCATTCTAAATCTAATTCGTAATCCCCTTTCCCGAAAATACCCGCGTTCAATGCCTCCGCTAAACTGATTTAGTGATTTCCTTTGCAGAAATCTTAGCCTGAATGATAATTCACTGCTGTTTTGAAAAAGATTTATATCGTGTTGAAATAGTTGTGTACCGCGGATAGTTGTTGAATCATTTAAGAAGTGAGAAAGGTTCATCAAATATATTTTTTTTGTATCCGGTTCTTTGCTGTTCTCTTCAATCCGCCATGAGGTTTCTGTTGCGATTGGTTTCAAAACACTTGTAAAAAAATTATTATCACTAAACATGCGGGAAAAATCAATTCGTAAACGTGTATTGGCTTTTAGATCCATCACGGGGAATAACTTATCCGTTGGAATTGTAACTAAAATAAAATCTCCTTCGTAAGAAGTAATTTGAAATTCATTTTCTTCGGGAATGCCGTTATTGTTCAGATCGCCAAGATAAATGTAATTGCCGGTTCCTTTCGGCACACGTAAAAATACTTTTTCAAACTTTGCCGATTGTTCGGTAGCTGCTTGATAATAAATATCACCTTGAACAGCACCGTTCCATAAATTCAATCTGCTCTGGGAAAGCAGTAGAACAGTTTGGTTATCTGAAAAACCCTGTCTTCTAAAATCGTCCGTATATTCTTTATTTCTGAATGTAACTGAAAATGATGACGAAAATTCTTTTAATCCTTTGTAATTCAATTGATAATTCTGACCAACAGCATTTGATTGTTTGATCATTTTCCCTGCTAATGGAAACGATTCCTCTCGAAATGAATAACTAACCTTTGCATCAAATCCGGCCAATCCGTTTAGTTCAATAGAGGGTGCGAATTCAGAATATTTTAAGCTTGTTATAAGAAGACTATCTTTGCCCGAATTTCTTTCTTTCTTGTCTTCTGCTAAAAATTCAATGCCGGTTTTGAAATAGCCAAAAGAATAAAACGCTTTCCCATTTTGTCTTAACCAATCGGAATTAATTGTGCTGTTTTTTGAACTGACATAATCTACTTCGTAATTAAATTCATACAATTTTGGATCTGCTGCCTTTAATCCGGAAAATATTCTATCAGATGAAAATTGGTCTCCTTGTTTTAAAAAACCATACTTTGTGTTGAGAGAAATATTTTGGGAAGGTAAATAATTTAAAACAGCTTCTCTTAAAATTTGATCTTGAGATAACTGTGAAGGCAGGTTATAGTAACGGTTAAATTCAACTTCATCAATTCTATCAAGAGATGTAAACCGGCTTTGAATAAATCTATCTTTTAAACTCAACCCAATTTTTCCCAAAGATAAACTTCCTATTGTTACTTCTCTGGGAATTACATCAATCATTATTTTTCTGGCGTAGCCGTAATTATCGTTATCATCAATTGCTGAAAATTTATTTTTGTCCCAGCTGCTTCCTGAAAGATCTAAATCAATTTTAATTCCCTCAATAATATTTGCTGATAAAGAAAGATTACCAAGTTGTTTTAGCTGCGGTAACGGTAGAAATATTACCGGCAAGTAAGAACCATTATTCTTCCCGACAAATTTATAGTTGCCTAAACTCTCCTTCACATAATCCCCGCTTCCGTCACCGACATAAGTAAAAGACACATTGTAAATAGAAAAAATACTTCCCGGCGCATATTTATAGTACGAAAACGGTTGTGCAAAAATTACAGTATCAATTTTCGAATAAACACCCTGAACTTTTCCTGTTGAATCGGGTAAAGCTAAACTTACTCCGGATCGTGCGGCATTATAACGATTGTCTCCCGCAGATTTTAGAATATTTAGATCTTCCTCGGTGAATGAAAAATCAATCGGACTGTTCTCATCATCGCCCTCTCTGAAATAGCCGATTCCAACCTTTAGATTATCACTCAATAGTTTGGTGGAAAAATCGGCACCAAAAAAATTTCTGCGGTAGTTTTGATCTGTGTATTCAAAATCAACAGATATCCTGCTTGCCGATGTAATTAAACGTTTTGGCGTAAAAGTTATTTCGGCATTGGAATAATCAATTATATAGTCATTGTTTTCGCCCCGTTTAAGTTGTACACCATCTATATAAATTTTTTCACTGCCTGCAATAATTATAATCGCTCTTTCATTATTAATTCCGTTCAAACGGTATGGACCTTGATTACCGTCGGAGCCGTTAAATTGATTTGTATTAAATTTTCCGCGCGATGCTGCAATTGCCACCGTTCCTTTTGTATCACCTAATAATAACTCGCCTTTGAGTCCTTGAAGCTTTCTTGTTATTTGTGAGAATTCATTATCGCGAAGATTTAATTCATAATCACCAAATGTACCGATAGCATTTTTATGCCGGAGTTCTATAAAAACTTTATCAAGCTCATCAAGTTTTTCCGTATTGCCTTCGGGCTGAATGGGTGTGTTTTCATCCGTTAATGCTGCCACTAAATCAATTTCGTCGGAAAGTTTTCCGGAAAGCTGTAACCGCAATCCGCTGTTTAATGTAAAATCTCTGTTTGTCCCAATAGTAAATCCTCTTACAATAGCACCGCTCTTTTGCATATTACTGCCAAAAATAGTTTCACTTGTAAATGGGATTTCTCTTTTTGTTACACGAACAGTATCTAAATTTTTATCATCATAACGAACGGTTAAACTTCTTCGTTTGTATTCTTTATTTAAATTTAGTTTTATGGTTTGATAAGAAATAAAAATAGTATCCAGTAATGAATATTTAGAATTCCCGGTTAAGGCAATAGTTCCCTTCGAATAATCAATTTTGTAATCTGATGTAGTTAGTAAATGAGAAGAAACTCTAATCTCTTCAGTTGATGGAAGAATATTTAGTGACCGGATTCTGTAAGTATTATTTATGTTGATAAGAAGAGTATCTCTGGTAATAACCGATTGGGGAAATCCCTGCGCTGAAATCAGCGAGGTAAAAAAAGAGAAATAAAGAAAAAGGATTAGATTTTTTTTCAAGAGTTTGTTTTTATTAATTCAGTAAAATAAATCTAAACCTATACTCCTTTTAAATCAATCTAATTAGTCGTAGAATAT
>VEPI01000121.1 GCA_012026935.1 Melioribacter sp.
CGATGTGAGGTTCCCAAAGCATAAGGGCAAGAGCACCAATGCCTATGAGCACTATGACTGCTTGAAGAAATATTGCGCTTCTTTTCATAAGTGATCACTTGCTGTCACGGTACGACCGTGACAGCCAAGAAAACTTTGGAACAACTTTTATTTTGTTCTTCCAAATTTTATTGCCTATTGACTAAATCCTTTTTTAAGCGGTTATACATTTTATTCCCACTTTTTCCAAAAACGATTAGAAATCGTAAAAATATATTCTTCTATTTCATAAAAGATAATTTTTGCATTATCATCAGCCAATCTTTTTTGCATAAAACCTTGGGCAAAACTCATTTCCAACATCGATAGCTGTTGTGTTTCTACGTGTTTGATTTGATGATCGACTAATCTAAACACATCAACTCTGCCTTTTCTATTTTTATCAAATATTTTTGATTTGTCAGAATGAATAAAAGCATTCCTTATATAATCTTTTATATGCAAAAGATGTTCGCGTTCTGCATCGTCTATATACTTAGCTTCGTATAAAGCAACAATAAGTTTATAAAGTTGTAGATCACCAAATTCCTCTTCAGCTTGTAAACTTGCATCACTTAATAATTGTATGCTTGCACCAGTTTGAGTTTTCCGTATTTGTTGTTCATAATCATTTTTTAAAACCGTTTTCAAGCATTCTTCAAGAGTCACACCTAACATTACTATTGCAGTAAGAGTTAAACCACAAGCCAATGCTTGACGAGTTTCCCAAATTTTAATGTCTATGTCATGAAATTTGGTAGTTCGATGACATTTTAGAAAATATTCGTTTTGTTTGATATAATTCACGGTGCTATTTATGATTTGCTCAATATTTATATCGATATCGTAATGCTTGTCCTTAGTATTTTCTAATATTTTTGAATAATACTTTTCCAAATGTAATATAATTTCTTTGATTTGAATTAGTTCATAGTAGTTCACCGCTACTATGCTTGAATATTTTTCTCCAATGTCTTGAATACTTTTGTTTTTATATGAATCTATTATCTTAGAGATTATTTCATAAATAAACCTATAATTGATTTCTGTTTGATAGATGCCAACAAATTTGAGAAATATTATAATCCCGATTTCATCTTTGCTAGGACAATAATAAGTCAATCTAATACCTTCATATACTGTAGTTTTAGAAAAGTCATTCTCAATACTACTGGAAAGAGAAGACTTTATTGAATTATAGAAGTCAAGATTATCTTCTTGAATAATCCTATTTAGGTAGAATTTTATATTTGCAATTGGAAACATCTATTTGAAAATGTATAACGGTGTTGCGTTTAGTCCGTCGCCCAGAACAACTATGCGAACATTTTTAACGCAACTTATTTTTAAAATTAGTTTTATTTTGCAAACACACTTTAATGAACACTAACTATGGAAAACCATACCCAATAATTTTTCCTACGACCGGTTCGATAGAAGCGGACAGGCTGAGACGCGGGATATTTCCAAAAAGGATTTAGATTATTTTCAACAATCTTTTTGGAGGTAACATGTTTTATTCCGGCATCGATCAACACAAACTATTTTCCGTTATCACCACTGTTAATGATGAGGGTATCATCATTAAACAAGCTGAACTTAAAAATAACGACTTTGATATTCTCAATTACTTTTTCTCCATCGGTAATGAGCATTCCGCTACTGTCGAGACTACTGGCGGTTGGTATTGGATGAATGATCTTCTCTCATCTCATGGCATCAACCTTAAACTTGCTCATGCTAAATACGTTAAAGCTATTGCCTATGCTAAAGTTAAAACCGATAAAGTTGATTCTCACATTCTTGCACAACTTCTTCGACTCAACTTTATTCCCGAAGCTTACAAGATCTCTGACGATGTGCGTCCTCTCCGTGATACTCTTAGAGCTCGTCTTCGTTTATCACAAAAGAGAACCAGCTGCCTTAACTTTATGAACCGCATGCTTGAAAAATTTAACATCAACGACCCTTCCTTGCTTTCCGATTTTTACAAACTTCAATATCAACAGTTTGATAATCAAGAACATCTTCTCAAAGAACAAATGCTTACCCTGGAAAAATCTCTCTATCCTTCTCTCATTCCAAATGATGATATTCAAAGACTTCTCTGGATTCCCGGTATTGGTAAAATGAATGCTTTTACAATATTACTCGAAGTCGGCGACATTAACCGATTTGCCGATGTCAAGCATTTCTTCTCTTACTGTCGGCTTGTTCCATCTGCTAGAAACTCTGCCGGTAAACTAAAACAACGTTCTTCTAAAGACGGAAGCAAACATCTTAAAGCTGTTTTCTCCGACGCTGCTGTTCATGCTCTGCAATATTATCCTCCAATCAAGAAGTATCATGACTCTAAGCTCAGAAGGAAAAAGAAACAAGTTGCCCATGCAATCATCGCTAAAGAAATTGCTCGCATTGTTTACTATGTACTTAAAGATAAATCTGATTTCAATAATCTTTTCAAAGGAACTAAAATAGATCACAAAAAATTAGGTCAGTGGCCGCGCATTACAAGCCCCGTCGTCTAACTAGTCGTGTAGTTAAACAGACTTCCGCGCTGGAATGGGATGTAATGCGCATGCCTAATATATATCTGGGATATTCCATCGATAATGGATAACTCTTTTGTTGAAGAGTATGCCCCGTAAGCGGTTTGGTTGTCACTAACTGACAGCTCCTTTGATATGCAAGGCAATGACTTATAATATTTTTTTGTTCAGCTTTTCAAAGAACACTACTTTGGAACAACTTTTATTTTGTTCTTCCAAATTTTATTGCCTATTGACTTAATCCTTTTTTAAGCGGTTAGGCAGTTCAGAACAATGTTTTCATTATTTTATCTGTTCCATTAATCAATTCAATAATTTCATCTTTACTTGGTTCACGCCCTTTATTGTGAGAAGATAAGTTACGGATATCGCCCAATCTTTGAATCTGTCTCCACAAAGGTGTATCAATGACATCAGCATTCTTCAATAAATCATTAAAATCCGAAATTGTTGGATCCTTTTTCTTCGCTTGTAATTTATGATTATTACATACATTACTAAGGTGTTTTTCCAAAATCACGCCGGCAATTACTCCAGCTGGTCGCAAAAAACCATTCTTGAGTAAAGCTTGAGCGGCATGTATCTCACTGTCAAACAAATCAGCTTGAGTAATTTGCTTTATATCAAAAAGGGAACTTTGGAATCTTGAACGAGCAGTTTTAACAATTTGATATTGATTTTGGAACCGCATTACAATTGAGGCGTAATCATTAAAGCTTTTTTCACCAGTAAAATCATTTTTATCAGCTCTGATACCTAGCATCCAATCTTGAATTGAATAGCTTAATGAATCAATAGTTTTTCTTCGTGGATTTTGTTTGTATAAAGAATCAAATTCTTCTAGTCGATCTGGCAAAACTATTTTAATCAGTGCATACGCCTCACTAAACCATCTATGATAATTGTCTTGAAAAGAACCTTTTATTCTTTTTAATACTTCCTCGGCTTCCTTTTTGTCAATCCCCATTTTTTTTATCTTAGCCTCAATTTCCTTTTTACCGTCATCCCACGGAATTCGTAAATCATCCAACATATCAGAACCAAGCTCAATTAATTTGCTGAGGTCTTCTTCGAATTTATTACTCATATTTCACCTTATTCAACTGCCTAACTATTAATTAATCCGCCAAAAAAACTCGCCTCGTCTTCGACTAGTCGAAGCGGGCGGCGGGCAAGCCCGCCACAAAAAAAAACGGCGGGCAAGCATTCCAGCTACAAAATTATGTCTAAAAGGTAATGATCTACCAACAGCTTATTAAGAAAGTGTATGTAAAAAGCTTGATGATCTATTCAAGTTAATATTTGGAAGAAAAGAAGTAACTATATGATTCCCCATTATGGAAATCCCCTTATTCTATTTACAACCTTGTCTGCTGCAGGCAAAATATAAAAAACAAAAACTATTAAAAAGAAAAATTTATTGCTGTCGG
>VEPI01000094.1 GCA_012026935.1 Melioribacter sp.
CAGCAGGGTGATAATGATGAAGCAATAAAACAATATCAAAAGGCGATTGTAGTTGATTCAACTTACTATCAGGCACATCTTAGACTTGCTTCGATTTATAAACGTGCGGAAATGATTGATAAAGCTATTCCTCTCTGGCAGAAAATTATTCAAGCGGATTCTACTTCCGAGTCAAGTACGTGGGCAATGATGGATATGGCAGATATTAAAAAAACATTTGATGAAAAATATTCCATTTTACAAACAGCTTTTAGATTAACAAAAGATTTGAAAGTAGCTGTTAGTCAGCGCTTATTGTATTTATTAGGGTATGATAAAAACGTCCCGGATTCAGCAGAAACAATGATAAGAAAAATTCTTTCTGGAGAAGATGGAAAAACACGGGAGATAAGACAGAGAGGCTTATCCGGGATTTATAATATAATTAGGAGAACAAACGGAAATAGAATTCCGGAATTTGCTGAAGAAGTGTATAATGAATTAAATCCATTATTACTTTTACAAGCAGGTTCATTTATCGCCGACTCATTGAACAACATACCTCTTGGTTTGAAGTATTTAGAAAAAGCTTATGAAATAACAAGTCCTGAAAGTGTTTATGAAACAATTGGCTTTGGTAAATTTGATCTTAAATGGCTGAAGGATGTTGCCGAACGACATAAATACGGAAGCGTTGCTTTGGGATTGGGCGATAAATATTACAAACAAAAAGATTATGATAAAGCTCTTAAATATCTTTTAGAATCTGCATCTGTAAATGAGAAGTACAAATATCCTCAAGCACATTATATGCTCGGATATGTTTACAAAGATCTTGGCAAGAAAGAAGAAGCGGTTAAATGGCTGGTAAAAGGATTAGTAATTAAAAATGATGTTAAAGCAAGAGAGACACTCGAAAAGTTAGTAAGGGATTCAAATAAAGATATGACAGATGAATCAATAATTAATAAAACAATTGAAAAATTGTTACTTGCAGAACGCATGAAAAATTCTGTAGCCGCAACAGATTTTCTATTACCCACGCTTTCAAACACAAAAGTTCAGCTTTCCGGTTTAAAAGGTAAAGTAGTAATTCTTGATTTCTGGGCAACATGGTGCGGACCTTGTATAGGAGAATTGCCCAAACTTGTTAAACTGTATGAAGAATATTCAAATAATCCAAATGTAGTATTCTATAATATAGATGTTGATGAACAACCTAAAATTATACAAGAGTTTATGACAAAGAAGAGCTATTCGTTTAATGTTTTGGTTGCATCGGGAACCGATGTGCAAAAGAATTACGGTGTAAAAGGCATTCCAACAAAATTTCTTATTGATAAAAAAGGAAGAATCCAGTACAAACATATAGGTGCTGATCCTAAGGAAGACGTAATTGCACAATTAAGCAAAGAGATTGATGAATTATTAGCACTTGAAGATTAGAAAGCATGTTGAAATAGTTTATCAGCAGAGACGATGGGCCGCCTAAAAGGGGGTAAGCTCATCGTCTCCGACACAAAAAATGTTATTTAAAAATAAATACAGAATAGAATCAGCGAGGTTAAAAGAATTTGATTACTCAGCAACAGCTTGGTATTACGTTACAATCTGTACAAAAGGCATGATTGATTGGCTTGGAAAAATAAAAAATGAAAAAGTAGAATTATCTTCAATCGGCAAAATTGTTCTTGAAGAATGGACGAGAACAAAAGAAATTCGAAAATCAGTAGAGCTGGACGAATTTGTTATAATGCCAAACCATCTTCACGGTATAATTATTATAAATGATACCGTAGAGACGACCGGCTCGGTTGGTTTAAATTCAACTAAAGTAGAGACGCAGGGCTCTGCGTCTCTACAAGTAGTAACACAGAATTTGTCGAACATTATAAAAGGGTTTAAATCAGCAACAACATTTCGTATTAGAAAAGAATGTAATAAAAACTTCTCCTGGCAGCCGAGATTTTATGATCACGTGATCAGAAATGAAAAATCTTTATATAAAATTAGGAACTATATTCAGTTGAATCCGTTGAAGTGGGAAATAGACGAGTATTATAGGAACAAATAATATTGTAGAGACGACCAGTTCGGTCGTCTCATAAACAGAGCGGGATTATGAAGATCAAAATTTTTTCATTAATTGTTTTTATTTTATTCTTGTCTACGAGCTCTTGCTTCGCACAATATGTTATAAAAGGAAAAGTTGTCGGTTACGACGGCAAGCCGATGATTAAGGCGGATATTCAACAACTGACAAATGTTTTTCCTTATGATAACATTGTTAAAGTCTTTCCGGTTAATACCGACGGAACTTTTTTTATTAATTATTCCAAGCCCGGGTTTTTCCGTTTACGGTTCTGCGGGTTATACCACAAACCAAACAACTTCAAAGAATTTGGAATGTACATAGATGAAAAAGACACTGTTGAGTTAAATGTGCAATTACAGCTCTATCCTTTGAATGATAATATTGAAAATGTTTCTTTCTGGACGGCAAGAAAGCCGGGAGATAAATATCTAAGCAAGAAAACAGAAGGTTCAATTAATAATGACAGCACATTTTCTGCCGAAGTTGTGGCAGATTCAAATTTTATTTCTTACTGTGTTACTGGAGCTGCAGCAGATGATAGACCATACTCTTTAATTGGGGAGAGATCGGATTACTACGGATTAGATAGAACCGGCGATTACTATTCTATAATTAAAACTAAAAAAGATAGTACGATAAAACTTGTCTTTGATTTGAAAAAAATTATTAAAAGGAATGCACCCGGCAAATTAGAAATAGTCAAAGCTCCTGACCACACAAAAAAATTTATGATTGTTAATAATGATTTTAATAATAGATATGGTAAATATCATAAAGTAATGCAAGAAGGCATGAAGAACAAAACCAATCGTTATGATTATACTACAAATGATGAGTACAACTGGCAAAAAGATTTAGATGAACTCGAGTACAAAATAAGAAATGAGAAAGACGAGTTTTTGCATAAAGCATGGCAAGTATCAAGATACCTTATTGTATTATCAGACTCGTGGTCGAAACCAAAAGATAATGTTAGCAAAGAACTTGCGATGATGTCTCTATCAGAGATTGAACCCGATTCACCTTTATGGTCATTTTTCCCGGGTGGAATAATAACCGCAATTAGGGAAGTCACTCGAAAAGAAAAAACCATTAAAGATGCTAGAGCAATTCAAATTGAATCCAAAGATTTATATGAACCTTACATGAAATATCTGGAAAAAGCTGTTGAAGATCACCCGGATTCAACAATCAAAGAACAACTATTGATCTTTGCTTTTACTTTTGCACGCCACAGAGAATTTAATAGCGAATTTGAAAAATATTGGGGAAAGTTTTTAAAAGAATATCCGAATTCTCACAATAGAAATATTTATGAAAAACAATTTTCAAAGGACTCCAATATTCAAATAGGCAAACAAGTTCCGGATTTTAATTTTGTTTCGGTAAACTCTTCAAATGTTAAGGTAAGCAAAACCAGCATGATGGGTAAAAAATATTTAATAAATTTTTGGGCAGCTTGGTGCGGACCATGCCGCGGGGATCTTGAAGCATTGCGTAATTTTAGAAACAGATTCAACTCCTCTAATTTTTCTATTATCAGTGTTTCTTTGTGTTTCAAAAGAGAAGACATATTTGGTTTTCAACAAACCAATCCAATACCGTGGTTTAATTCTCACGTTGACATGAAGAATGATGAAGATAATGTTTTAAAAGATTTCGAAGTGTTAACCATCCCTAAAGACATATTAGTTGATGAAAGGGGCTACATCATTGCTGTTAATGATCTCGAAAAGATTATGGAGATACTTAGTAAAAAGTAATTGCGCCTGTCGTCAAGAACCAAACAAGACCATGCAGTATATGTAAGGACATAAATAATTTGGAGGAAATATGGAAGAGATAGTATCACAAAAAAAGAATCAACATTTAATAAAAATATTTTCTTGGACAATAATTGTCCTCTCAAT
>VEPI01000051.1:0-8760 GCA_012026935.1 Melioribacter sp.
CCGGAAGAATTCTTTTTCAAATTATAAACCTCATAATAAATGTAAATTGGTGTGCCTTTCATAAATTGCTTTGTCGGATTCGGCAGTATGCTGATCTTATTTCTATTAATATTGAATTTGGATTCATGTCCGGTTTCAATTCTTGATGCAAGAATAATATCGCTTATATCTAAATGTATATTGCTAAACTTTTTTATTCCCATTCTTCCTCGGTTGGAGGATACTCCCTTATCAAGATTTCTTAAAATTTCCAAAGAGTAATAACCGGAATCAGTTATAGCCGGTACATGCAAAGTATTTGTATAAAGAATCGGGTGAGTTATTGTACTGACAATATTTCTCGGACTAAGAGCTTTGAAATGTTCCTTCTTCTTTACCTGCTCTTCGGAATTATTATTAAAGAAGAAAAACGCAGCATCATGTTCAACATTAAGAATTCCATTATTAACCAAGCTGTCAATCGGATTCAATCCGTAATCAATATATATGTCAGTATGGTTTCTCAACTCACTGCTTTTAAATTGTAAAACATCATAGACTATATCAAATTTTTGTCCTTCATATTTGGGTTCGTAGTGAGTGAAGTATTCACTCCTAAGATCATTCATAAAAGTTTGAGAGTCGCCGCTGAACTGCGGAGTGTTTTTATCTTTTTCACCCGCAGGTGCAGCAAAAATAAAATTTCCGCTTTGTGCCATATCAGTAAAGCCAAGAGTAAAATCTTTATAATTCCAAACTTCAGTTTTCATTGCTGCTCTATCGGCAAGCATTTGAGGCCGTATTCTGGTTCTGTTTAACGGTTCTCCGTATCGTAGAATAACTTCACCTTGATTTGATTTCCATCCAACAATATTCATGGATGGAACACTAAAATTTAAATTGGCATAAGCAACACGGGAATAATGTTCGAGCAAACGTTCGTTGTAATCCGTAATATAAAGCGGATCGGAAACTTTCCAATAGAGATCAATAAATTCTTTCAATTCATAATCGCTCATATCTTTCATAACTGAATCGTAAGCCGGTTGCAGTAAAGATTTAACGGAATTAAAAGTGAAATCTTCTTCTTCGTTTTCAGGCATTAACTCAATTGCTTTTTGATACTCGGCAAAACATTCTTTGAGCTTTGAAGTTTTATAGTATAAAAGTCCAAGTGCAAGATGAATTTCTTTATCGGCTTTACTTATTGTAATTAATCTTTGTAAAAGAGGAATTCCCTTCTCCGGTTTATTCCCTTTATCATACATCAAACTTAGTTTTAAAATTGTTTGATAATTGACCGAATCTATTTTCAAAGCATTGAGATAATATTTTTCTGCTTCGTTAAAATCTTCATCGGCATATTTTTGCAGCGGTGCTATAAATCCATCAACGTTACGTACGGAATTATTATACTCGGTGAAGTCATTTTCTTTTAACAATCCCAGATTAAACCAAGCATCAACCTGGTTGCTGTCTAATTCTAAAATTTTGTGATATTGATCGAAAGCGGTGAACCGTGCAAAACTTTTACAGAGTTCGGCGTAAAAATAACTGTACTCTAAATTATTCGGGTCTTTCCAGACTGCCATACGTGAATTTTCAAAGGCAAGGTTTCTTGAGTAGAATGTGTTATGATGAAATTGAATTTTAGCAAGCTCATAATATGAAGCTGCATCGGAATTTTCACGGATTGATTCTTTAAAATACTTTTCTGCATTGACGGTATCTTTAGAATGAATAGCTTCAATTCCCTTTTTATACAGTCCGTTTGATTGATCATCACTACCAAGATTTATTCCTTTTATGTAACTATTTAAAAAGAAAACAAAACTCATTAAACAATATATTAAAGCATATTTCATTCTACCATCCTGTAAAAAACTTAATAACAAACTACCTTAGAGTCAATTCGATATAGTACCTCCATCATTCAAACTTTTAGGAAATAATACTGCAACCTTTTCATTTTTAACTGCGTCTAAAGTTAAGACCAAATGAAAGGCCGAGATATGAAAAAACTTTTTACCATTTTATTATTCCTGCCGATTTTAATTTCAGCTTCAAATACAGAAAAAGTACTTAAATTAAAAAAAATTGATACACCAATAAAAATTGACGGTTACATAGATGAAGCATGGAGTCAAGCCGATTCGGCAACAAATTTTTTCCAGCTTCAACCTTATACTGGAAAAGAACCTTCACGAAAAACTTATGCAAAGGCACTAACAACAGAGACTGCGCTCTTTTGTTTAATTGTCTGCTACGATCAAAAAGAAAACATTCAGCAAAATACAAGCAAACTTGACGAAGGATTTGGAGATATTGTCTCGATAATGCTTGATACATTTGGTGATAAACGTACGGCATATAAATTTGCCGTTAATGCAGCAGGTGCGCGGGCAGATTGCCGGTTGCTTGATGATGCCCGCAACCGCGATTACAGTTGGGACGGTATTTGGTTTTCTGATGCAAAAATTTATGATTGGGGTTATGTTGTTGAAATTGAAATCCCGTATAAATCAATTCAGTATGATGAAAAATTAACTTCTTGGGGAATAGACTTTGACAGATGGAGACCAATTAATTCCGAAGATCTCTATTGGTGCGAATATGAACAGAATGAAGGTCAAAGAATTTCAAAATTCGGAAAATTAGTTTTTGAAGATTTCCATCCTACAATAAAAGGATTGAATTTGGAATTATATCCTGTTGCTTTCGGAAAGATAAATTATCTTGGTAACAATAAATACAAAGTAGATCCAAATGCAGGTTTAGATATTTTTTATAATCCCTCACCGCAATTAACATTTCAGGCAACAGCAAATCCGGATTTCGCGCAGATCGAAGCCGACCCGTATAATTTTAATATCTCACGTTATGAATCGTTTTTTAGTGAACGAAGACCTTTCTTTGTCCAGGGAAATGAGATTTTCTCTCCATCAGGCAAGCAACGAAGTTCAGGGTTTTATAGTCCGCTTGAGCTATTATATTCCAGAAGAATTGGTAAAAAATTACCTGATGGAAAGGAAGTTTCACTGAATTTTGGCGCAAAGGCTTTTGGAAGAATTGATGATTGGGAATACGGGGGATTTGCTGCCCGAACTCAAGAAACCGAATACACAGATTACGATGGAAGCAAAGGAATAGAACCTTCAGCATTATTTATATCAGGCAGAATAAAAAAACAAATTTTTGATAATTCAAATATCGGTGTTCTTTTTGTTGGTAAACAAACTTCCGATAATACTTACGGAGTAATAGACATTGACGGTGCATTAAGGAACTCCGATTGGCAATTGGCTTATCAACTTGCGCGCTCCATAAAAAATTCTGAAGGTGATTTTGCTTTCTCCGCAGGCTTTACACAGTTTTCCGAAAAATGGGTAACATTTATACGGGGCCGTTATATCGGGGATAACTTCGATATCAACCAAGTTGGATATGTTCCTTGGAAAGGAACCGGTGAATTTGTTGGATTGACGGGACCGTATTGGTATTTCAAAGAAGGAACTATTTCTCAATTAATGTTTTATGCCGGACCTGTTCTTAATTATGAAAAGGTAGATAATTTTACAGATTACGGCGGTATAATTGGAATTAATATGCAGTTCAGATCTAATTGGGGTTATGAAATAAATTTTCAAAGTATAAACACTAAAGACAACAATAAGGAGTTTAATTCTTCACAAGTAAATTTCAGCTCTTGGTATAATATCAATCCTCAATGGAATGCAAATCTTTACGGCGGATATAGTAGAAGATACAATTTCTCCAGAAACTATCTTGCTTTTTATAGCTGGCTTGGTGCGGAAGCATCATGGAAAGTTGCCGACATTTTGCAAATTGGAACATCTTATAATATGTGGATCGAAGGGAATCCGGATAATAAAATAGAAGAAATCACTTATAATGCACGCCCTTGGTTTTCATTCACTCCAATTAATGATGTTAATTTTTATGTCTATGTTGACAATTTATTTTTAAGATCATCTGATCAAATGGAAAGAGTATTTTTAGGTGCATTATTTTCCTACCAATTTTCACCGAAGAGCTGGATTTATCTTGCGCTCAATGAAATTCACGACAGAAATAATTCCACGAGAACATTGGATATGACAGATAGAGTATCTGTGTTCAAAATAAAATATCTCTATTACTTCTAGGAAAACTATTTAGCTTGAAGAAACAAAAAGCCCCGACTTCATCGGGGCTTTTTCAATTTCTATATTCTTACCTCAACACGGATTAGGAATTTTGGATGAGAAGTCATTCCATTTTGTAAGTTGATCCGGCGTTAGGATAGAAGCAATATCATTAAATAATGTAGTTCTTAATGCACACATGCTTTCTTTAATTGTTTGTGTCGCGGGATTGTTTTTAATTTTGTCGCGTGTTTCTTCATTCAAAGCTTTTAATTTTTCAGCAGCTTCTTGTCTGGTTATTGTGCCGGCTTTTAGGTCTTCAACAATAAGTTTTCGCGCTTCGTTAGCAGCTTTAATTATATCAGCATTTGCATCTCTAAACTGTTGAACCAAAGGTTTCATGTCGTCATGAAATTTTGTCATTAGATTTCTTAATTGAATTTTTTGGTCATCACTCAAATTTAGTCTCTTAAAGAATAAACCAAGATGTTTTCCAAAATCAAATTTTTCGAGCCAAGGATTTCCTCTTAACATCGGGTTACCCGGAGTTAAATTACTCATTGAATTCATGAATTTATAACCGGCAAAGTCGCTGTTTATTGCCATATCTTTATCTAAGGTTGCATCTTCAATTGCATTCTGCGCATCGAAATAATCAATAACAGCAAATTGCGGTGAATCGAAATTGATTTGATTTGGTTCGTTAACTTGGTCTTTATTACTGCATGCCGTAAAATAGATTAAAGGCAGAGTAATAAGAGCAGTTATGAACAATAATGATCTGAATCTTTTCATGTTACGTTCCTTTTGTTTGTTCGTTTCGGAATTTTGACAAACAACTTTTCTTAAAGGTTTAAATAAGTATTAATATTTTTTGATACTTATCAATAAGAGATTAAATTTGCCACCAGAAACTTGAAGAAACTTACTAATAATTTTCTTCATGTTGTATTAAAAAGAAAGGTTAAATATGAAATTTTCAATTAATAGTCTCTCCGTTAATACATTTGGTGATCAGAACAACCAACCAATTATTTTTATTCACGGGTTCCCGTACGATTACTCCATGTGGGAAAATCAAATTAACATCCTAAAAGAAAAATATTTTTGTGTTGCTTACGATGTACGCGGACTTGGAGAAAGCTATGTCGGCGACGGTCAATATACAATGGAAGCTTATGTTAATGATCTTTTTTCAATTATCAACGAACTCAAATTGAAAAGACCAATTTTGTGCGGACTCTCTATGGGCGGATATATTTCTCTGCGTTCAGTAGAACGTAATATGGAAATATTCAAAGGATTGATCTTGTGCGATACAAAATCCGAAGCTGATGACGATATTGCAAAATTAAAACGCGCCGCAAGTATAAATCAAATCAATACTGAAGGATTAATAAAATTTGTTGACCAATTTGTAACAAATTGTTTTGCCGAGGAAACTCCAAAAGAACAGGAGAAAATGTTTTTAACTACATTATTTAAATCTCACAAACATGATCCTCTCGGAGTCAAAGGTGCACTCATTGCAATTATGAGCCGGACAGACACAACTTCTTTCTTATACAAAATAAATATTCCTACTCTAGTCCTTTGCGGTTCATTCGATAAATTAACACCACCCACAGTTATGCGTGTTATGTCAGAAAAAATTCCGAGAGCTGAGTTTGCTGTCATTCCGCGCGCGGGTCATATGTCACCTCTTGAAAATCCGGAATGTGTTAATGATTTAATTGAAGGGTTCTTAAAAAGGATTTAGATACAAAGGGATTTAATTTATCGTACAACTTTGTCTATACTTTTAAAATATTTCGAATCATTTTTCTTATTGGTTCCGCTTCTCAATAGATTTTTTTCTCTAGCCCTGGTTAAACTATCATTGTTGATTACACTATCTATACTTTTAAAGTTCTTTGTGGTAGTTTCTTTCGGCTTAAGCTGATTTTTTATTGCATTCTTAATTTCATCAACTTTATTTTCAAGCTGAACCGGTTTTACATCAACATTAAATAAATAAGGATCAACAAAACCAAATGAACCAACGACTAATGTCATAGTTAATAACAATGAACAAAAGATCGGTACCAAATATCCAAGCAGTAAACGAATTAGTTTCCCGCCGGATTTTTTATCTACACTTTTAGCAGTTCTTATTATGATTAATGTAAGCACCCAGCTTATTATTACACCCAATGCCAGGATTGATAAGAATAAAATTTTTCTTTGCGTATTTACCGCACCTAACACTAATATTGAAAAAACAATTAAGAATAAAATTAATCTTTGGTACAATAAATTTTCGCTACTTGATTGTTCCTGATTATTTTCCTTGCTGCTCATCTTTTCTTACATCCCTTATTAATATCTTCTGTTAATAAAAACATGCTTTATATTTAATAAATTTTCCGTTCATATAATCAAACTTTGCAGAAAAAAATTTGTCTTCCAGAAGCCACGGAATAAATATCTGATCACCTTCCCATAAATTAAGTTTAAGTAATTGATCATTCGGAATCCATTCCAGTTTTCCTTCGTGAGAGTCAATTAATTTTCCTTTAAACTCTCTTGCGGTAAAAAGAAAAACATACCAATCTTTTTTCCCATCAAACATTGGGAAAGTTATAAAACCATGCATCTTCGGATTTTTGATCAGCAATCCGCTTTCTTCTTGAACTTCACGAATGACGCATTCTTCCGGAGTTTCACCATGCTCGAATTTTCCACCAAGTCCATTCCACTTTCCTTCATGCACATCATCTTTCTTTTTTATTCGATGAAGCATTAACGTTTTATCTTTATCAATAACATAACAAAGAGTTGCTAACTGCACGGCTCTCCCTTGCCCTCTCCTATAGAGAGGGAATTTTTAATGGTTAATGGATGATGCAAGTATTGAGGAAATATCGTCAAGTTCGTCTAAGAACCATTTAACTTTTTCTGCTTTTGCGCGTTTGCTATCGCGGACCAAAGCCAGCCATAATTTGGCTTCGTTTGCATACTTGAGAGATGCGATAGTGTAATTATTTAATTCTTTTTTTGTTGATGCAGCTGTCGCTTCAATAAAATTGCTTATAACACTGGTCCCGCTTCCAAATAATTGATCGCCGATTCTTTGGGAAACATTATCCTTGGGAAGTGAATCAATAAACTCAATCAACTTTAAAGTGAAGAAGTAAATTCTTTTTCTAAATTCCCCCCTGGATTTTGTTGTCTCAAGCTGCATGTCTTCCCCTATTATTTACTCATTCCTAAATAAATATCTTTTAAGAGATAATTTTTTACGTAGTCTGTAACTCCTTCACGTACGTTCAGAATAGTTTTATCATAACCTGCATTTCTTAATTTTTTCAAATTTGCTTCTGTGAAATATTGATACTTCTCTCTAGTCTCTTCCGGCATATCTATAAATTCTATATTAACCGGTTTACCAACAGCATCAAACAATGCTTTTACAAGTTCGATCCAAGTTTGGGCATGCCCTGTCCCAATATTAAAAATTCCATTTTTATCTTGATGATCGAGAAAATATAAAGTCATATCAACTGCATCCTTCACATAAATAAAATCTCGCTTCTGTTCGCCGTCTTTAAATTCAGATTTGTATGATTTAAACAACTTAACTTTTCCACAATCTCTTACTTGTTCAAATGCTTTGTGAACAACACTTCTCATGTCGCCTTTATGGTATTCATTCGGTCCATACACATTGAAATATTTTAGTCCAACTACTTTATCGTTAAGGCTATTTCTCTTGATCCAAGAATCAAAAAGATATTTTGAATATCCGTACATATTCAACGGTCTTAATCCGCTAAGAGAATTTTCATCATCGTTATATCCGTTAGAACCGTCTCCATAAGTTGCTGCAGAAGATGCATAAATAAATCGAACCCCGTTTTCTAAACAATACTTTGCAAGTTCTTGCGAGTAGTGATAGTTGTTGTCTATCAAAAAGTCGGCATCTTTTTCTGTTGTAGAAGAACATGCGCCTAAATGCAAAATAGCAGTTACTTTGAAAGGAAGACCGCGCTGTAAAACCAATCCCATAAAATCATCTTTGTTATAAAAATCGGAGAACTTAAGCCCGTTAAGATTTTTCCATTTCTCGTCCTTGCCGAGTTCATCAACTATGATGATTTTATCATGTCCCAACTTGTTTAGCTTCCACACAATCGCACTTCCTATAAACCCGGCACCGCCAGTAACAACTATCATTATCTTCTCTAATATTTATTATATTTGAGTGAAAATATATCACTATTAAAAATGAAATAAAATAGAACTCCGGTACATATGATTTTTTTGATCAGTCATAATTATCAGATTAGCTATTAGAAATGGGATTAATGAATAACAATTTTGAAATTCTTTCAAGACTTTTATCGAAAAGAATTCTGCTCCTTGACGGTTCGATGGGAGTTTTTATTCAGCGTTACAAATTAACTGAAGAACAATTCCGCGGAAACCGGTTTAAAGATCATCCGGTTGATTTAAAAGGGAATAATGATCTGCTTGTTTTAACACAACCGGAAATTATAAAAGGAATTCACCGTTCATACTTAGAAGCCGGTGCCGATATTATTGAAACCAATACATTTAACGGTACTTCAATTTCTCAGTCGGACTACAAAACAGA
>VEPI01000051.1:8881-20744 GCA_012026935.1 Melioribacter sp.
GCTCTGGGCCCGACAAACAAAACTTTATCAATCTCACCCGATGTAAACGATCCCGGCTTTCGCTCCGTAACTTTCGATCAAATGGCTGCTGCATTCAAGGAACAGGCACGGGGACTAATTGACGGCGGCGCTGATGTCCTTCTTGTTGAAACTATGATTGATACGCTAAATGCAAAAGCGGCTCTTTACGGAATTATGGAATTGTGCGAAGAAACAGGTAATCAAATTCCAATAATGGTCTCCGGATCAATAATAGATTTAAGCGGAAGAACATTATCCGGACAAAATACGGAAGCATTTTGGAATTCAATCTCCCATACTAAAAATTTATTGAGCGTTGGATTAAATTGTTCACTTGGTCCAAAGCAAATGCGCCCTTTCATTTCTGAATTATCACGCATCGCAAATGTTTTCATCAGCTTATATCCAAATGCCGGCTTACCAAATGAGTTTGGCGGTTATGATGAATCGCCTGAAGCTATGTCGGGAATTTTGGAAGAATATGCTCGTGAAGGATTTTTAAATATTGTCGGCGGATGCTGCGGAACAACTCCTGAACATATAAAAGCATTTGCGGAGATCACAAAAAAATATCCGCCGAGACAAATTCCGGACGTAAAAAAATATTTGAGATTAAGCGGACTTGAACCGCTCACACTCCGACCGGATACAAATTTTATAAATATAGGCGAACGCACAAACGTAACCGGCTCCAGGAAATTTGCACGGCTCATCAAAGAAAATAAATATGAAGAAGCATTATCCGTAGCAAAAGAACAAGTTGAAAACGGCGCACAAATTCTTGATATCAATATGGATGAAGGATTGATCAATTCCGAAGAAGCGATGACTAAGTTCCTAAAACTTCTCGCAGTTGAACCGGATATTGCTAAAGTCCCGATAATGCTTGACTCATCTAAGTGGAGTGTGCTGGAAGCCGGATTGAAGTGTCTGCAAGGAAAAGGAATTGTTAATTCTATTTCTATGAAAGAAGGAGAAGAAAATTTTAAGGAACACGCACGGAAAATTTTACGTTATGGCGCAGCTGTTGTTGTTATGGCGTTTGATGAACAAGGTCAAGCTGATACTTTTGAAAGAAAAATTTCGATCTGCGAACGCGCATATAAAATTTTAACTGAAGAAGTCGGTTTTCCTCCTCAAGATATTATTCTCGATCCAAATATTTTTGCGGTTGCAACTGGAATCGAAGGGCATAATCAATATGCTCTAAACTATATTGAAACTGTCAGATGGATAAAGAAAAATTTACCTTATGCAAAAGTAAGCGGGGGTGTCAGCAATGTTTCATTTTCATTCCGAGGAAACGATCTTGTTAGGGAAGCTATGCATTCGGCTTTTCTCTATCATGCAATAGAAGCCGGAATGGATATGGGAATTGTGAATGCGGGACAACTTGCCGTCTACGAGGAAATTCCGAAAGACTTATTGGAACGAGTTGAAGATGTTCTGTTGAATAGAAGAACAGATGCGACTGAAAGATTGGTAGAGTTTGCAAATACTTTATCGCAAGAGGTAAGAAGCGAGAAGCAAGAGGATGAATGGAGAAAGGTTTCGGTAGAAGATAGACTGAAACATGCAATCATAAAAGGCATAGTTGATTATATTGATCAAGATATTGAAGAAGCCAGACAAAAATATTCTAAGCCGCTGGATGTAATCGAAGGTCCGTTAATGACGGCTATGAATGTTGTTGGAGATTTATTCGGTTCAGGTAAAATGTTTTTACCTCAAGTTGTAAAAAGTGCAAGAGTTATGAAAAAAGCGGTGGCTTATCTCGAACCATATATCAAAACCGCCCGTCCGGTTGACGGGGAGGGTTTGGGTGAGGCAGTTCTTCCCTTCGGTGAGTATAAAGGCGGGGCCGCAGGTAAAATTCTTCTTGCGACTGTGAAAGGCGATGTCCACGATATTGGTAAAAATATTGTTAGTGTTGTCCTCGGATGTAACAATTATGATATCATTGATCTTGGAGTAATGGTGCCATCGGACAAAATTTTATCCACCGCAATTGAAAAAAATGTTGATGCAATCGGTTTAAGCGGATTAATAACCCCTTCGCTTGATGAGATGGTCCATATTGCAAAAGAGATGGAACGGATGAAGATTAATCTGCCGCTTCTTATCGGAGGTGCTACAACTTCCCGTCTTCATACGGCGGTAAAAATTTCACCTGCATTCAGTGGAATTACTGTACATGTGCTGGATGCATCGAAGAGTGTTGGTGTTGTCAGCAATCTTTTAAATAAAGAAACAAAAGAAAAATTTTCCAAGGAGATTCTAAAAGAATACAATAAACTGAAGTTAGAACACGCAAAAAAACAATCTGAAAAAGATTTTCTAACAATCGAACAAGCTCGCAAGAATAAACTTAACATTGATTGGACAAATTACCATGTAAAAAAAACAAATAAGCTTGGTATCATAGTACTTCAGAATTATTCACTTGAAGAAATTCGAAAATATATTGACTGGACACCATTCTTTTTGACATGGGAATTAAAAGGTAAGTATCCGGATATATTTAATAACTCAGCTTACGGAAAAGAGGCAAAGAAGATTTTTGATGATGCAAATCAATTACTGGACAAAATAATTGAGAATAAACTTTTAACAGCTAGCGGGGTTTTAGGACTATTTGCCGCCAACTCTTTAGATGACGATATAGAAATATATTCTGATGAATCACGGACAGGTATTCTTGAAACATTAAATACAATACGTCAGCAATCCATTAAGTCAAACGGAATTCCGAATATTGCTTTATCTGACTTCATTGTCCCAAGAGAAAAAGTGTTTAATGATTACATTGGAATATTCGCAGTTACAACAGGAATCGGAATTGAAAAAATTATCGAACAATTTGAAAACCAGCACGACGATTATAATGCAATAATGACGAAAGCTGTTGCCGACAGACTTGCAGAAGCATTTGCAGAGTTACTTCATGAAAAAGTTAGAAAAGATTTCTGGGGTTATGCGACAAATGAAAAATTATCTGTTAAAGATCTTATTGCAGAAAAATATATTGGAATTCGTCCGGCTCCGGGTTATCCTGCTCAGCCTGACCATACGGAGAAATTGAAAATCTGGAAATTGTTAGATGTTGAGAAAAATACTTCAATTAAACTAACGGAAAGTTTGGCAATGTATCCCGCAGCTTCTGTCTGCGGATTATATTTTGCTCACCCGCAATCAAAATATTTTACAGTTGGAAAAATCGGTAAAGATCAAGTTGAAGATTACCGGAAACGTAAAGGAATAAGTTTGAAGGAGGCCGAAAAATGGCTTCGACCAATTTTAAATTATGATGAGGAGATTGATTAAATGGAAAGAATTTTCCGTCCCGGGGCAATTGGCGCATTGATGGATGAATACGAACGTGTTGCGCTTGAATTAAAAAATCTATTAAGCACAATTTCTCAAGAAGAGTTTATTAAAATTTTTGATCCGTATACAAGGGATGAAGATTGCCGTTCTATTCAATCTATAATGAAACATGTTGTAAATGCCGGTTATAGATATGCTGATCAAATTTGTGATTTTTTAAAAAAGCCAATTGTAAATCACAGCTATCATGTTTACAATGTTGTACATGCTATAGACGAACTGGAAAATTTTATTTTCTTTACCGCAGAAGCAGTAAAAGATAACTTAAAAATGACTGACGAAGAGATCTCTGCTACTAAAAAGGAAACATATTGGGGTATATACAATATCGAGATGATGTTTGAACACGCCATCGTTCATATTCTAAGACATCGAAGACAAATCGAAAAATTCATGGCTTCTCAAAAGTGAAATAGTACCGAATTATTTTAACAATTTTTAACTGTGATTAATCTCCATATTCTCTAATTTAACTTTTACGAGAAACCTTGATTCTCATTAAAATTTTTCTTTAACAATTCATGCGGAGTTATCATGAAAAGTAAAAAGTTACTGTTAGTGATCTTCTCTTTAATCTTCTCAATTCAAATTTTGTCTCAAGAAAAAATTGATTACCAAATGATGCAGCGTATTCGTCAAGAGGGACTTCAAAATTCCAAAGTGATGGAATTAATGAGTTATCTCTGCGATATATACGGACCAAGGCTTGCAGCATCACCTCAATACCGTCAAGCAGGTCAATGGGCAGTTGGTAAACTAAAAGAATTCGGTCTTGAAAATCCAAATATGGAATCATGGGGAACTCTCGGAAGAGGTTGGGAATTAAAAAAGTTTTATGCAGCAATGACTTCACCGCAATATATGCCGTTTATAGCTTATCCGAAAGCATGGACGCCGGGATTGGATGGATTGGTAAAAGGAAATGCTGTTCTTATGGATATAAAATCCGAAGCTGACTTGGATGCTTTCAAGGGAAAATTAAAAGGTGCTATTGTTCTTTCAAGAGGTGAACAACCAATTGTACTTGGAATGGAAGCTGACGGAAAACGTTATTCCGATGAAGAATTAAAAAAATTAGAACTCGCACCGGAAGGCGGTGGTAGAAATTTTGATCCTGCACAATTTGCTGCAATGCGTGCTCAAAGAGACCTTCAACAAAAAGTCGCAAAGTTTTTAAAAGATGAAGGTGCATTAGTAGTTCTTGAACCATCAAGAGGTACAGACGGTACAATTTTCGTTCAGAGCGGCGGCTCTTATAGAAAAGGTTCTGAGATGCCATTGCCTTCCATAGTTGTTTCTGTTGAACAGTATAATAGAATGGTTCGCATAGCAAAAAAAAATGTCCCGGTAACTTTAGAGTTTGAAATCCAAGCTAACTTTGTTGATACGGATTCTCTCGGTTATAATGTTATTGCTGAAATTCCGGGAACAGATAAAAAATTAAAAGATGAAGTCGTAATGCTCGGCGGACATTTTGATTCGTGGCATTCCGGAACAGGCGGAACTGATAATTCTTCCGGTAGTGCAATTGCTATGGAAGCGGTGCGCATACTCAAAGCCTTAAATGTTAAACCAAGAAGAACTATAAGAATTGCTCTTTGGGATGCTGAAGAAGAAGGCTTAATTGGATCACGTAATTATGTTAAGAATCATTTCTTTGATGCAGAGAAAAAAGAAAAGAAACCTGAATATGATAAACTAGCCGCTTATTTTAATTATGATAACGGTTCAGGAAAAATTCGCGGTATTTATGCTCAGGGCAATTTTGCCGTTATGCCGATCTTTGAAGAATGGTTAAAACCATTTAATGATCTTGGTGCTTCAACAGTTACATTGAGAAACACAGGAAGTACTGATCATGCATCTTTCGATGGTGCAGGACTTCCCGGTTTTCAATTTATACAAGATCAATTAGAATACAGCACAAGAACACACCATTCTAATATGGATGTTTATGATCATACCAGCGGAGCTGACCTGGTTCAATCGGCAACAATTATGGCGGCATTTGTTTATAATGCAGCAATGCGCGATGAAAAACTACCTAGAAAATATTTTGATCCTAATGCTGTTCAACAACGCAGACCGCAGTTTTAAGAAAAGCTTCTGAGTAACTGAGTGCCTGAGTAATTAATATTTTCACTTAGGCACTCAGTTACTAATTCGCTTTAGAATATCCTGAAAATAAAATCACTTAGAAAACTCTTCTTTTAATATTTGTCCATCGCATCTAAAGAACGAATCTATTATTTTGACATCCGCGGATTGTTAATTTTTTGATTCGTGGAAAAATTTGTCCGGTATATTAAAATCTTTAATATTAATTACAAGGAAATTTAAAATGAAAAGAATGGTCATTCTTGTTCTTTCAATTCTACTGCTTTGTTCTTATTCTTCTTTTGCTCAAGGCGTTGATTGGATTAAAGAACATTATATAAAAAAAGATTACCGTATTCCAATGCGGGACGGAATAAAATTATTCACTTCAGTTTATTCCCCGAAAGACACAACAAAAAATTATCCTATCCTAATGATAAGAACACCATATACTGTAGCACCTTACGGCGAAGATAAATATCCTGATAATTTAGGTCCGAATGAATCGTTTCCAAGAGACGGATATATTTTTGTCTTTCAAGATGTACGCGGAATGTTTCTAAGCGAAGGGCAATTTGATGATATGCGTGCGTACATTCCAAACAAAAAAAACAGTAAAGAAACTGATGAATCTTCCGATACTTATGATACAATTGATTGGCTTGTTAAAAATATAAAACGTAACAACGGCAATGTTGGTATTTGGGGAATTTCATATCCAGGTTTTTATGCAGCGATGTCGTTGATTGATTCTCATCCGGCTCTTAAAGCTGTTTCCCCACAAGCACCAATTTCAGATTGGTTTATTGGCGATGACATGCATCATCACGGTGCATTAACACTTTCTATGACATACAATTTTTTCAAAGGATTCGGACAAGTACGGGATTCGCTAACTACTCATTGGAAGAACGGACCACAGTATGCGTCTCCGGATATGTATAATTTCTTTTTGAATATGGGTCCGATTTCTAATGCAAATACAAAATACTTAAAAGGTAAAGTCCCATTCTGGAATTCAATTACTCAACACGGAACTTATGATGAATTCTGGAAGTCACGCAGTAATCTTCCTCACTTCAAAAACATTAAACCGGCAGTATTAATTGTCGGCGGTTGGTACGATTCCGAAGATTTATATGGTCCGCTTCATATTTATGGTTCAATAGAAGAAAAGAACAAACAAAATAATACTCACATAATTATGGGACCATGGCGTCACGGCGGCTGGGCAAGAGACGACGGGAGTTCATTCGGAGATTTTGCATTCGGTGAAAAAACCAGCGAGTATTACAATAAAAATTTGTTAACTCCTTTTTTTAATTATTACTTAAAAGGAGTTGGTGAATCAAATCTACCCGAAGCCGTAACATTCCGTACTGGCACAAATAAATGGATCAGCTATGAGAAATGGCCCCCGGCAAATGCCGAAAAACAACTTCTCTATTTATCTCCGAAACAAAAATTAACACAGAATATTCCTAAAGAAAATAAAACCCAATTTGATGAATATTTAAGCGATCCAAATAAACCTGTACCGTACACATCAAAATTTTATGATTCAAATACTTTGTATTACAGACAATATATGAATGAAGATCAACGCTTCACTTCTTCGCGCCCTGATGTTCTTGTATATGAAACCGATCCTCTTGAAAATGATATGACTATTACGGGGCCAATTTTGGCAGATTTATTTGTTTCGACAACCGGTACGGATGCTGATTGGATAATAAAAATTATTGATGTTTATCCGGACGATGCAAAAGGTCCGGATCCAAACACCAATAACATAGAAATGGGAGGTTATCAAAGATTAATCCGTTTTGAAATGTTAAGAGGAAAATTCAGAAGCAGTTTCGAAAAACCGAAACCATTTATTCCGAATAAAATTACCGAAGTAAAAATTAATTTGAACGATGTTGATCATACCTTTTTGAAAGGACATAAAATTATGGTGCAAATTCAGAGCAGTTTCTTCCCGTTTTTTGACCGTAATCCGCAAAAATTTGTTGATATCTATAACGCAAAAGAGAGCGATTTCCAAAAAGCATTTAACCGGGTTTATTATTCAAAACAATATCCGTCTAACATTTCATTTGGTGTTATGAAATAAATTTTATTCTATAATTTTTTTGATTATGTTATAATAACTAAACCTGGAGGTTAGAATGAAAAAGTTGTTTTCCGTAGTAATGTTAATAATTATTGCCGGAACAATTAGCGCTCAGAGTATATCTATTGGTGCTCAGGGGGCTTATGTAAAATCTCAGGATGCTGATGCTGTTGTGATGCCCTCTGCTGCTGTGAGAATAGGCCTTGGCGGATTAAAAGTTGAAGGATCTGTTGGATATAAATCAGATAAATATATGGACGGCGCAATCAAAGCAACTAGTTACCCGGTTATGCTTACAGGGTTTATTGGTTTATTACCATTGATACATTTAGAAGCAGGAATTGGTTGGTATAACACAAAAGTTGAATATAGCGGAGTTTTTGCAGGCGCTGCTTCAGAAACTTTTAGTGAGATTGGTTATCATGCAGGTGTTGGTGCTGAAATACCTTTAGAAAATGTAATATTGACCGGAGACTTACGCTATGTAATCGAAAAAACTAAATTTAATAATGCTAGAACAACTTCTGATTTAAAAAGTGATTTCTATATGGTCGTTGTAGGACTAATGTTTAAACTTTACTAAACAACTTATTATTTACAAAATAATTCTTGAGGACGTATGGTTTTCGATCGTTTGAAAAATGCTAACCAATATTTTCAACTTGGTGAAGGAATTACTAAAGCTCTTCAATATTTATCGCAAACGGATTTTACAAATTTAGAACCCGGTAAATATGAAATTGACGGCGAAAATATTTTTGCGCTGGTTCAAACATATAATACAAAGCCATTTAGTGCCGGCAAATGGGAAGCACACAAAAAGTATATTGATATTCAATACATCTTTTCAGGTAAAGAAAAAATGGGATTTACAGAGTCAACAAAAGTTATTGTTATGGAAGAGTACGATGAAGAAAAAGACTATGCTATATATAAAGGTGAGGGAAATTTTCTAATTGCCGATGAAGGACATTTTGCAATATTTTTTCCTTCTGATGTACATATGCCCAGCATGGCAATTAATATTCCGAAAGAAGTAAAAAAAGTTGTAGTGAAAGTTAAAACTGAGTTTACAGTTAGCAGTAAGCAATCTTTAGTAGAAACAATTGATAAACCCTTAGAAGAGTTAAAAGTAGCTGATGAGATTAAACAAACAGAAGTTACCGATACAGGCCAACCAAACGAATAAATAGATGTATATAAGTGATTGGTGATTAGATTTTTTACTAATCACCAATCACTAATAACTACTTAACAATTTCTAAAAGCTCAACCTCAAAAATTAAAACAGAAGCCGGTGGAATCATTTCCCCTCTCCCTTCTTCACCATATGCAAGTTGATATGGAATATAAAATTCATATTTGTCACCAACATGCATTAATTGCAATCCCTCTGTCCATCCTTTAATTACCTGGTTCAGAGGAAATTCAGCAGGCTGATTGCGTTTATATGAACTGTCAAATTCTTTGCCATCTAATAAAGTACCTTTGTAATGGACTTTGACTTTACTAGTGTCCTTTGGAGTTGACCCTGTGCCCGGCCCGGCAACAAGCACTTTATATTGTAATCCGCTGGCTGTGGTTTTAACACCTTCTTTATTTTTATTTTCTGCAAGGAATGTATCGCCGTCTTTTTTATTTTTTTCTATGATAGGTGCCATCTCAACTCTTTTCCTTTCTTGTTCGGCTTTCATTTGAGCAGCCTGTTTTTCCTGCATCTTAGTTTGAAATGCGGTTAACACTTTAATACAATTTTCTTGAGATAAATCGGATTTATTTGCCGAACCATCTTTTATTGATTTTGCGAGAAGGTCTATATTCAGTCCTAAGTCTTTTAACTGCGAATAAATATTTTGACCGATCGCATAACTAATAGAATCGTTCTGAGTTTTGATCTCTGAAGTTTTTTGATCTTTCACTTTAGATTGATTTTTATTTTGTGCAAATGTTACCGATAATCCTAAAAGGACAATCAAAACAATTTTTAATGATTTCATTTCTTCTCCGATAATTCAAATTAATATTTATGGGTGGTGAAAATAACTGCATTAGCTATTATTAGCAAATATCATCGGGATTTTAAACTATCATAATATTAATTAAGTTTAGGGTGAAGGAAATAAAAATAAATTTTATTTGTTATTGGAGAACAATTATGAAAAATAAATTAACACCGGTATTTTATTTCATCTTTCAATTCGCCATTCTCAATTCTCAATTTTCAATTATTAATGCACAATTATATAAGTCGGATTCACCCTTCGCACATACATATTCCATCGTTGCTTTTGATGAGAAAACCGGAGATATGGGTGTTGCGGTTCAATCACACTGGTTCTCCGTAGGAACAATTGTAACGTGGGGCGAAGCCGGAGTTGGTGTTGTTGCTACACAATCATTTGTTAATCCTGCCTTCGGACCCGGCGGCTTAGATTTATTAAGAAAAGGAAAAACGCCGCAAGAAGCAGTTGATGAATTGTTAAAAAGCGACGAAGGCAGAGAATTCCGCCAGCTTGCAATTCTTGATGCAAAAGGAAATGCCGCATCCTATACCGGTAAATTGTGTATTCAACCCGCAGGAAATATTGTAGGTAAAAATTTTTCCGTGCAGGCAAACTTAATGTCTAACGACAGAATCTGGCCGGCAATGGCTGAAGCATTTCAAAAATCAAAAGGACCACTTGCAGAAAGAATGCTTGCTGCACTTGAGGCCGCTGAAAAAGCCGGCGGAGATGTGCGCGGAAAACAATCTGCTGCTCTGCTTGTCGTTCGTGCTAAATCAACCGGAAAAGTTTGGGAAGACCGTTTGGTTGATATCCGCATTGATGATAGTTCAGCTCCGCTTCCGGAATTGAGAAGATTACTAAAAGTCCACAGAGCATACGATCATATGAATAACGGTGATCTTGCCGTCGAAAAAAATGATATGGACTTGGCTATGAAAGAATATTCTTCCGCAATGAAAATGTTCCCTGATAATCTTGAAATGAAATATTGGACTGCTGTTGCTCTTGCCAATAAAGGAATGATGAAAGAAGCGATTCCAATGTTCAAAGAAATTTTTAAGAAAGATAAGAACTGGAAAGATTTAACTCCACGCTTGCTGCCAAATGGTTTATTAAAAGTAGATGGAAAACAACTTGAGGAAATTCTTGACTAATTATTCTATGATTCCGATTATCCAATGACAAACAACGACGCTTATGCTGCGTTGAGAATAAAAGATTACCGCTGGTTTATCATTGCGCGCGTAACTCTCACGTTTGCAATTCAAATTCAATCTGTTATTGTCGGCTGGCAAGTATATGAATTAACGCATGATGCACTTTCGCTTGGTTTGATCGGACTTGCAGAAGCAATTCCATATTTATGCATCGCATTGTTTGCGGGACATGTAGCTGATATATTCAATCGTAAAAAGATTATTCTTTATGCCGGCACAATTTATTTACTATGCGCTTTGCTGCTCTTTCTTGTCTCAACGGAATTACACCCAATTCTGTTAAAGTTTGGCGCATACCCGATTTTTACAATCATCTTTATAACCGGTTTGGCGCGTGGATTTATTTCTCCTGCTCTAAACGCTTTTGCCGCCCAGCTTGTACCGAGGCATTTATTCGGTAACGCTTCAACATGGAATAGTATGTTGTGGCAGACAGCCGCTATTACGGGTCCGGCATTGGGTGGTTTAGTTTATGGTTTTTGCGGAATCGGTCAAGCATATTTTCTTGTGATCTTTTTTAGTGCTCTCAGCTGGTTCTTTTTTTCGATCATTGAAAAAAAACCCATGCCCGAAAGAACAAAAGAAGAAAATATCTGGCAGAGTTTATCAACCGGACTTAAGTTTGTATTTAAGGATCAAATCATTCTCGGTGCAATCAGTTTGGATATGATTGCTGTCTTTTTCGGAGGAGCGGTTTCCATACTGCCGATTTTTGCAGACAAGATTTTACACTCGGGTGCAGAAGGTTTAGGATTGCTTAGAGCGGCTCCTGCAGTCGGGGCTTTGATTATGTCGTATGTTCAAGCACACAATCCGCTATTTAAGAATGCAGGAAGAAATTTGCTGATATGTGTTTTAGGATTTGGAGTAACAACAATTCTCTTTGCTTTATCAGATAACATTTATCTCGTTTTCTCTTTACTGATGTTAGGCGGCATGTTCGATAATGTCAGCGTAATAATTCGCCAGACGATAATTCAGTTATTTACACCCGACGAAATGCGCGGGAGAGTTTCTTC
>VEPI01000117.1 GCA_012026935.1 Melioribacter sp.
ACAATATCTTAAAACACCATATAAAAATAATTGAGAATTGAAAATTGCGAATTATGATTAATTAATTCTGAATTTCCATACATTAGACCATGCCGATGTTCCATTTGCATTTGAAGCATTAACCCGCCACCAGTATGTAGTGGACGGATTTAAATTGTTTATTTGAGTAGTGGTATTTAAAAATCCACCGGGATTCTTATCATAAACATAATTCGTAAATAAGCTGTCCTTTGCAATTTGTAAAATATAGCTGATACCACCCATACTGGCTTGCCAGGATAATGTCGGAATAAAAGATAAAAGTTTTTCACCATTAGAAGGTGATAACAAAATTGGCGGTTCAGGACCTTGTTGACCTGGTTCAGTTGTTAATTCCCAAACTGTTCCAACTGTTTTTTGTTTTGAATAAGTTCTTTTTGCGATTATTTGCCAGTAATATTTAGTGTTAAATGTTAGTTTGGCGTTTGCTAGCAATGCAAAATCAGTTTCGGCTATTTTGGTAATGGGTGGATTTTGTTGACCTAGAAACACCTCGTATAAAATAGAATGTCCATTTTTATCATTACAATTCCACTTAAGATTAATGTCAACAGGTTGGTTAGTTGATTTGTCGCTTGGCGTGGGGTTGTATGGTAATTCAGGTGCTGAATAATCATACTCATCTCGCCAATTTGGTACATCATCTTTCTTACAACTACAAATAAAGATTATTATTAACAAGCATAACCAGTGTAATAAACTTTGTTTCATCACCCCTCCATCATAATAATCATTGATTCTTATAATAAAGTAATTTTTTCAAATCACTTGTAAAATCTGCATTTGCCAAAATTCCAAGAGGTGTAACTGGAAAAGAATATGGGGTAATTGTTTTAGTTTCCAAATCGTATAAAAACATACTTGTGTTTTCTTTATATAGAATTTTTTTACCATCAATTATCTTTTCACTAAATATTGATGGTGATTCCAACGTTCCATTACTTGATCCGAAGAAGTTGATTGGTTTTTCGTTTTTTAAATCAAAGTAGCAAATCCTAGCAGAAGAAATATCTTCAAAAACAATTTTATCATCCGGAAGAGAGCACATATGTAAAGAATAGGTCCTATCGGAAAACTTATCGGCAGGCGAGTAAAGGATCTTATTTGTAATCGAAGAAAGGTTGATTTTTCCCATAATGAACTGTGTTGAGGACTGGTAGAAATAAATTATGGAATTGCCATCGAATGAAAATCGTGGAGAAAATCCTGAAATGTAGATATCTATATTTTCAACACTTGAAATTACTTTATATGTTTTAGAGTCAACTTCATAAATTACAAGACCCTTATTTGACTGGAAAAGAATTTTCTTCCCATCTTTTGAATAATCGGAAAAAAGATTTATTTGACCATCTGTTAATTGAATCTTTGTTAGAAAACTACCGTCGACATTAACTAAATAATAGCTACCTGAAGCAGTAAACAAAACTTTATCACCATTTGGTGAAATAATTGGTGCTTTGCTTGAAATAAATAAGCTAGTTGATTTTGCCGCAAGCGAGATATCACCGGTGCCATCAATTTTAATACAATTAATTCCTGGTGAGCTACTATACATCGGGTTTGTTCCTTTTGAATAAACTACTAAATCTGATTTGGGCACAAATCCGGCTGTACCGCCATTGGCTATTTTAAAAAAAATATTTTTATCAAGGTCGAGAAAATAAATATCCACTTTACCAAAATAATTCGGATCGTTATACTCGTGCGAGCTACTATGCGCATCTTGATCAATTAATCCGCAAGAATTAAGAAATAAAATAAAGAAAAGAATTACAGTAATTATTTTTATTTTTTTCGTTGCAATCCCCATTGTATAATTATTAATCCGTAATCATATTATCATGCAAAAAAAATCTTACCAATTCGCAAATGTTTAAAGAGAATTTATTCTCTTAGCAAGTAACTCTTTTACAAATTAGTTGAAATACCAAACCTGTGCATTGAACCGATTGATCCCAAGGATGAAAATGAATAATCAACATTGTATTTGCTGACTATAAATCCAAGTCCGACACTAAATCCAGCCAATCCGGCAGTTGTTCCAATTTTCATCTCGCGTCTTTTCTCATTATCATAACCAAATCTTAAACGCATGCTTTGACCTAAACGGAATTCACCGCCGACAGTAATTTGTCCGAAGCGATCAAAAAAGTTGTCTTGTCTTTCGTTGAGTTTATTGAATGACCAATAAAATCTGAAAGGAAGTTTTTCAAGTTCTTTTGAGAAACCTAAACGTATATCAAGAGGTAAATCTTCTTTTGTGCTGAAATAACTCGACAACTGCTTTCCAAGATTTAAAACAGAAAAACCGAAATTCCATCTTAATTCAGGTATGGCATAATGCAGACCGAGATCAATCGCTAATCCCGATGAGGATTGGCCTGCAATACTCGAATAAATAAATTTTAGATTAGCACCGTAATAAAAATTGTTGTCTAATTGATTTCCATACCCAATAAGTAAGGCCATCTCGCCTGCGTTAAACTCACCAAGTTTTGTCCCGCTTGCATCTGCTTTAGTAAACGATCCGTAATTTATGTATTGAATTCCCGCACCAAATCTTCCTATTCCTTCAAACTCTTTTGAGGATGATAAACTTGCCGAGTTAATGTCTAAAAGATGTTTTAAAAAGGAAAATGAAACCGGTGTACCTGTAAGTAAATTAATTCCCGCCGGATTATAGAAAATAACATTTGGATCATCATTGTTAGCTACAAAACTTCCGGCCATAGCAGCTGCGCGGGGACTTGTATCTAATTTTAAAAATTCAAATGTGCTTTGTGCGGAGACTACAGATGAGATTAAAAATGCGAAGACAAAAACTAATTTCTTTTTCATAATTCCTTTTAATTTTGATGCGATTTTACAGATAAATGCTAATAAAGGCAAGCCAAACTTCAATCGCTTATTATATTGGAACAATTTAATTTCAATATCTGTTAGAATAACCACTCAAACGAACTTGATACAACAAAACTTTCGATATAAATTTGACTCAAAAAAAGGAGCAATTGATGAACAGCTTTAAGACAGTTGTACTAATGACTGTGATGATGGTGTTATTTATTCTTGTTGGCAACCTTATTGGCGGCGAATCAGGAATGATGGTAGCATTTTTAATTTCGCTTGCAATGAATTTCGGTTCATACTGGTTTTCCGATAAAATTGTTTTAACAATGTATCACGCTAAGGAAGTTACACGGGAACAATATCCGCAACTTTATGATTCAGTTGAGAACTTAGCAATGAAAGCAGAACTTCCTATGCCAAAAGTTTATGTAATGGAGAATCCAACGCCCAACGCTTTTGCAACCGGAAGAAATCCTCATCATAGTGCTGTAGCAGTGACAACAGGAATATTAAATCTTTTAAAACGGGATGAACTTGAAGGTGTAATATCTCATGAATTAACTCACGTGAAGAACAGAGACATTTTAGTTGGAACTATTGCTGCAACCTTGGTTGGAACAATAACTTTTATTGCACGAATGGCAGGATGGGCGGCAATGTTCAGCGGCGGAAGAAATGAACGTGATAGAGGAAATGTTTTTTCCGATTTGGCTCTAATAATTATTGCACCAATAGCAGCAATGTTAATTCAAATGGCAATATCGCGGTCGCGTGAATTCATGGCTGATGAGGGAGGAGCTCAAATTTCCGGTGAACCGTTAGCATTAGCCTCTGCTTTAAATAAGCTTCAGCAGGGCAATAAATTAATTCCTATGACAAATGCCGGAACATCTTCTTCACATATGTTCATTGTAAATCCTTTGAGCGGAAAATCTTTAATGAAATTGTTTTCTACACATCCGCCAATTGAAGAGAGAATAGCCCGATTACAAGAAATAGCTGCAGGAAGAAGATAGAATTTGTATCTGTCATTGTGAAT
>VEPI01000122.1 GCA_012026935.1 Melioribacter sp.
GATGATAAATTAAAGGCATTAAATTCTACTGAATAACTTCCGGCTGATTTATTTTCATTTACAAGCGTTGCAACATCTCTTCCAAGAACATCAAACACTTTCAATGTTACTTTGCAAAATGTTGAAAGCCGGTAGCTAATTGCCGTGCTTGGATTAAACGGATTAGGATAGTTTTGGCTTAATGAATAATTAACGGGGATTTTGTTTTCTTGTTTTACATCAGTTATTCCAAAATAATGATTAATAGCCGCATCAAGTACCTCATCATTTCCATCACGTATTCCCTGAATTGTTGGTAATACATGTATATCAGGAACAATTCCAATTCTCTGCGTCGGGCGGTGGTCAGGATAAAATGTCCCAAGGCCAGTAAAGCAAACATCTATTTTCCCCGGTAAAAATAAATCAGAAGTATTTCCATCGGCACCGGCAGTTTGACTTCCAACTTTGACTGCCATAGGATGCTGTTCGAGAGCCATTATATCGTACTCAGATGCGCTTTGTGAATCTTCATTTAACAAAATATAAATTCTCTTCGTGTAGTTTTTTGAAAATTCACCTTCTCCTTGCGGTGATGAACTCCAGACAAATGTGCCTGGGTAAGTAACATCCGGTTTGGTAAACCTCGCAATTATTATTGGACCCGGAAAGAGATAATTCAAAAGGTATTGTATTGTTACATTGGGGTAGCCGCGAATATCAAAAATCAGTGCATCAGTTTCCCATAACTCATCAAACATGGTCTGTATCTGACTATCTTTTAATATATCTAGATTAATTATTCCAAACTTCTTACCATCCTTATTCTTTATGGTCCACGCAGGTTCGGAATTGCTAAAATAATTCCAATAATTTGTAAGAGTTGTTAATGATAGGGAAACTTGTGATACACCTTTTTCATTTTCAATTTCGAGCGTTACCGGTTTATTTTCAATGAAAGAAATGAGATAAGAATTAATATTTCTTTCAAGGCTGGCAGGATTTGAACCGCAAGTTATTGGTCGAAAATTTGATCGTAATTCTTCAGTAGAAACACCGTTTATTTTTTTTATTATGTCTCCAGGCTTTAAATTAGAAACTCCTGAACCTGTCTTTAATATTATGGTTTTTCCATTTAAGTATTTCAACGTTACCGGTATAATATAATACCCGCGAATATTCCAAGTTATCACTCCGCTTGTCGTTAAATCAGCGTGGGCATCATTGGTATGTGCCGCCATTTCAAGAATTGTCTTGTGATAAGAAATTTCATCGGCACTATTAATTATTTTAGGAATAATTTCTTTAAGTACATCATCCCAATTTTTATCAAGAATATTTTTATACGGGAAAAAATAATTTATAACATTCCAATAACGGAATAGACTCAGTAATCTCAACTCTTCTGTTGTATTGGTATTATTGTAAAAGAGCCTATCATAATTAAATGTTGGGTTACCATCTGGGTGTGCTTGAACATAGTAATTGATTCTTGGTCTAAATTTATTTTGAATATCCTGGAGTATTCCGGTAGTAGTGCTCGAAAAACTATTATTGATAAACCACTCGGTCTTAAGATTATATCTCAAATCTTCCGGTACAATTGGTAAAGTTTCAGTGGATGTTTGCATACTTCCCACTAAGTTAAAATAGAGTGCTAAATAATTATTAAACTCATCCTTTGTAGTAACAGTTTTAAGTTTTGGAAGATTGCTTAATAAAAAATCATCCCAGTTTATTTTACCTTCAGCCAGTGAAATATGAAAATATTTTAGATATCCCCACACTTTACAAGTGTAAAAAAGATTATTGTAATAGTTCTCAAAATTTGTTTGTGCATAACTGATTGTAAAGGAAAATAACATGATGAATTTAATGAGCTTCGTAAATTTCATAATTCTATTTTCACTTTATTAAAATTCTGTTTCTTCTACTTCTTTCCGTTACTTGCTTTTTCATTTTCAGCAAAAACATTTTCCATCACCCAAATATTTCGTTCGGGTTGCACTGCAGCACAAAATGCTATCTCCTTACCATCTGGGCGAAAAAAGAAATCATGCAGGCCTTCAAAGACAAATCCTGTTGATTCAAGAATACCTCCTTGAACTGAAATGCGGCATAGTTCATACTTAGATTCCCGCTCAGTTTTCTTAACAAAGTAAATGTATTTCCCATCCTGCGACCATTTTATACCCCTGGTTCTTGAGAAAAATTCAACTTCGCTTGTCTTAAAAATTGATTTTGGTTCTCCACCCAATGATGGCATAATCATCAAGTCTATTTTATATTCCGGCTTGTATGTAACTAATGCAAAAGCTAAAGATTTCCCATCGGGCGATAGAACAGAATTACGGAGATATTGATCTTTACTTATTTGGAAAAGCAGTTTTCGCACTTTTCTCTCGAGATCAAAAGAGTAGATACCACCGAAGTTTGAGTTGAAAAATAAAATTTTACTATCTGGGGAAATTTTTTGTGAATGGAACATTGTATCTTTGGATGTAACTAAAGGAATCATTTTCCCGGTTTCAACTTCCAATTTGTAAATTATATTTCCCCCATTTTGTAATCCGTATGTGTTTGTAGCTAAGTGTTTTCCGTCGGGGAACCAACTCGATCCGCCTAATAAACTATCTGCAGCTAGCTGATGTTTAATTTCTTTTTCGCTTCCAGTTTCATAATTGATTATAAAAAGTTTTTTCGGACCGCTTGGATTCTTTCCTAAAAAAGATAAATAAAGAAGTTGCTTGCCATCCGGCGACCATGCATGCGCGTGATTGAATCCATTATTGTTCAATGTTGTAGCTCTTGGTTGGGATAAGATTTTCCCGGTTTGAGGATCCATATCAACCAAATAAACATTGCTTTCAGTATTAAAATCATTGTGCGAAAATTCAGTGCCTGCCAAGTAATAATACAAAGCGCCATCATTCGTCATTCCCATTGAAGAAATTTTGGCTATGTTATTTCGAATCAGTTTTGGAAAATCTTGAGGTTTACCATCGACAATTTGTTCAGTCCAGATGTTGTTTGTGCCCCCACGGTCACTTTGAAATAATAATCCATTTCCGTTTGGGTCCCATCCTAGTACGTGATCATCTGCGGGGTGTTGAGTAACATTTATCTCGTTTTTTCCATCAATTCCAATTACAAACACATCGCAGGCCTTACTATTTTTTTCACTTGGATAATTAAAAGCAACAAAGCGACTATCAGGTGAAAAAAACATTTTGTCAGAAAGTCCCCAATCATTATCCTCCAATATCTTTATTACACGAAGAGTTCCATCCTCTACCGAAATGGTCAATAATTCTGATGTAGTTATTTGTTCGCTACTAACATTTGGTCTTGAACCATGACTATAAGTTGCAAGGATAAATTTACCATCTGGCGACCAATCTTTAATATAGAAATTACTATAGGTTGCTTTAGTACCAGCTTCCGAATAGGTTCTTTTATTATCATCTTTCACACAGAGCACACGATGTCTCGATCCATCTACATTAACGAGATGAATTTCTGCATGGTAAAACCAATCGTTGAACTCGTATGCTAGCTGCTTTCCGTCCGGCGACCATATAGATTCTTCAACCCAGATGCTGTCACGTAATAAGTTGTGGTCTGAAACTATTTTGTTTTCACCGGTTTTGGTATTATAAATCCCAAGGACATTTTTATTGCTTTCTGAAAATGAAAAAAATTGCCCATCTGGCGAAGGGGCGCTAATATCTTGGAACTTAATCGCTCCGGTCAATATCTGCCTATTTGAGGATTTCTGTTGGGCAGCATTTTCTGGTTGTTTTAATATTTCTAAACGAGCTCGGGCTTCAGCAACAATTTGTGTCTGGTCTTTAAACTCTTTAATGATTCTCTCATATGCTTTCTGAGCTTCACTCTTTCCCAATTTTTCATAACATCGTCCAATATTCAAAAG
>VEPI01000148.1 GCA_012026935.1 Melioribacter sp.
TCGGCGGGGTGAGGTTAGAAAAATTATTTTATTTCACTAATAACTAGTAATTGTGAAATAACCTGAGGCAATTACACTTCCCAAATATTTTACTTCAACATAGTAATTGCCCGGATCCCAGTTCCCGGGTTCAGGCCATCCCCATCCGTGATGCAGATATACTTGTTCCCAACTCGATGGAATATTATAATTCAAAACCGGCTGACCGAAAATTTCTTGGTTCGGTTTATAATAAGTTGCATAAAATGTAACATCATTATTTCTAACGTTATAAAGCAGATTATCCACATAAATTTCATAATAAATATAGCGTGAGCTGCTTTTAGAAAATGTAGTTGCATAACTTCTATTTTCTTGTGTAGGCACAGTCGTACCGCATTCAAAAAATCTTATCGAATTATACCTAATTGTTGCCGCACTATAATTCCCGCCAATAATAAAGAAACTTGTTGAAGAAACATATTTGTCATTCATATAAAATTCTATTAAGTACTTGCCGTTTTCCCAGTTGCCGGGGTCATCCCATCCCCATCCTCTGGAAAACCATGAAGTTTCCCAACCGGTTTCAATTGCCCAATCGTCCGCCACGGTTCCAAAAACACTTCCATCCGGTTTGTAAAAAATCCATTTTGCCTTATGTGTCTGCGGTTGAACATTATATAAATTATTTTTTAATGTAATCTCACACATTACATATCTGGTATTGCTTGAGTTGAAGGAAGTTTCATAAACTCTTGATTCTCTGGTAACATCGTTTTCACCGGCTTCATAAGTCTTTATTGATTCGAATTTGTATCCTTGCGGGTAAACTTTGGCTGTGCTTAAAAGAAGAATTAATGAGAAAATAAAGAGTGTTATTTTTTTATTTAACATAACTCACCTCATTAAATTATTTTTAATTAATCTTCAATAATTCATTTTTATATATAATAATTAAAAAATATCCGTAAGAAGAATAAGAAGGTGAAAATTAAATCTTGTCTTAACTTAATTTTAAGACGGAAGGTTGTCAAGAAGTATTTTTAACCCGCCAAAATTAAGGCGGATAAGCCCACCCTTAGTCCCTCTCCTTACCCGCTACGCAATGCAGAGCGTGGTAAGGAGAGGAAAATTAGGCGAGGTTAATTATTTTTTCTGATCAGCAATATTTGTGTATTCAGTGTTTGATAATGCAGAAATAGCATTCATATTTTTGCTGCCGCCGAATAGATAAAGTTTTTCTCCGATAATTTGAACACCTGCATACTGTCTGCCATTCATGTTCGAATCAAATTTTGAAATAGTTTTTGTCTGAGTGTTATATACTGCTAATAAACCTGTATCCATAAATGATCCTAACAGCCAAATACTCCTTCCATCAGAAACTGCTGAAGAATTTGCTGAAATTTCAAAAGGAAGATTTTCTAATTGTGTCCATGTTGATTCTTGAAAATTGTAAGCATAAACATCGTCATAATTTCTTTTTCCGTTATTTCCGCCGAAAATATAAAGAACACCGTCAACTATTTTACCGCTTGTTTGTTTTCGTTCAGGCAAATCGGGCAGTCTTTTCCAAGTATCGTTTGCCGGATCGTATTCATAAAAATCATTTGAATAACCGTACAGATTTTGACCGCCGAAAATGTAAATCTTATTATTCCATACAGCAGATCCCGCGTTTCTTAAAGGATTTGGATTATCCGCACAAAGAGAAACCAGATTTGTATTTAGATCCAGCACTTCTACCTTTTTTGAAAGTGTGTTAAATGCTGGAGTCTGATATTCACCATTCATAATATAAATTTTGTTATTGGACTCAATATATTCCGCGTTGCAATAACGTTTAAGAGTAGAAGTTTTTGCAATATTTGTCCACTTATTATTCTCAGTATCATATCTTTCAATATTATCCGAATAGTAAGGAGAAAATGCTATGCCTCCGCAAACAGCATAAAGGTATTTACCATCAGTTACACTTCCAAAACCGAAACGCTTTTCGTTCATATCAGACAACGTTTTAAAAACAATTTTTTCTTGAGCATCTAGAAGATTGGCTAATAGGATTATAAGCATGATAAATGAATGCATGAACTTTTTCATTTTTATTCCCTCCTTTAATTTTAAACTTGAATAAACATATAAGTTCGTCGGAATGATTACAACAGAATTAATTTTCTCCCTTTCATAAATGTTGTATAGTTAGCTGGATTGAATTGAACAGCTATAATTTATTTTTGAAAATCAATATTCACTCCGCCGACAGGCCAACGTGCACGGAGATTTAATGTATCGGGGTAATACTTAAATTCTTCAGAGAGTTTAAATGGGGATATTGTGCCAAAATCATATTTGCCGTTTTTGTTTTTATCCTTAAAACTCCACGCCAAATATTTTCCCGGTATAACTTTCTTGAAATCAAAATTCTTCTTCGCATCAATTTTTTGTTTGTAAGTTCTTTTCAACATTTCAGCAGCCTCCAGAACAACATAAGTCTGCGTTGTATCATTCATCATTACTGTTCCGCTAACTCCGCTGAAATCCAGTTCGCTTGATGTTGAAAATTTATTTTGGAATACAGAATCTATTTTATTTCCGGATAGATCGGAATAATTTTTTAGATCGAGCTTTAATATATAATCAGTATTCTGCTTTAAGATTTCAGACAAGCGGATTGAATAAGAAGCATCGTCGTTTCTTTCAACCTTAAACGGAATTTTATTCCCTTTTGCATCTTGAACGGCTAATCGCTCATTGACCGCTGAGAGTTCTATCGCATCATTAAAAATTAACATTACAACCGGTTCTTCGTAATCAACTTTTTCACCGGGAAGTAATCCCGCAGATTTAATTATTCTAAGTGCAAGAGTATCGCGGTCGTTCTTAATAGCAAATGTATTTTTTTCATCACGTGATAAATTGTTTTTCAGATCAGGAATATTTTTAGAGATTAGTACCCAGCTTTCTTTCTTTTCAAGTGTATCTGCAAAAGCAGTATAAAACTGGTTCTGTCTTCCCTCACCTTTGAAAAAATATTTTGGGATTACTTTTTTATTCGTAGTGGAATCAAATAGAACAAAATTATCAGCGGAGATTTTAGAACTATCAACAGGTTCATTGAATTCAATTTGTAAATGATTCCGGTCTTTCATAATTACATTAATGATCTTAGGCGCAATTGAATCTTCCAACGTTAAGAAGAAATCAATATTCTCATATTCTATTATCTTATCGTTCAATTCAATTTTTCTACTCTGAACTCCTAAACCGTCATCATTACTTTGATAGAGCAGATCGCGGAATTTATCGCGGATAGCAAAGATGGAATAATCACCTTCTCTAAGACCAAGCAAAGAATAATTTCCGTTTTTTCCTACTTGAGAAACATAATCCGGTTTTTGTTTTGTAGGATCGGCTTCCCTACCATTCGTCTGATAAGCGAATATCATCACCCCTTCAGGTGAAGGATCATAAATTTGCCCGTTGATTTTACCTTTGTCAATTTTATTCCCGGTAGAAAAAGCAAACGTTAGAGACTCAGCCATTTTATTGCCGTTATTCATGTCTTTAACATCTGTTCCAATACTAACAGTGTAAGTTGTATTTGCTTTAAGTGTATCGTTGAAATAAACAGTAAGAGTTTTTCCGCTCCAGTCATACTTAAGCGGTTTCTGTAAAGCCGGAGAAATAAAAACCGCTTCTTGCACGGAACGTTTATCAACATATTCGCTGAAGGTAATTTCAAAATAATCTTCGTGATAATTTACAGTTCCGTTCTCAGGAATAATTTCCTTAATAAGCGGAGGTACAGTATCAACCTCTCCGCCGCCCGGCGCCTGTTGGTTTGCGCATCTCGGAAATAAAATCAGAGATGCTACAGCAAGTATTCTAATTATTGATTTTGAGTTTTTCGCCACTGTCTATACTTCATTACATTTTGTTCATGTTCACCGGCGGAATGAGAAAATGAATGTCCGCCGCTTCCGTTAGCTACAAAAAATAAAAAATTATGTTTTTCCGGATAGAGAGCCGCCATAATTGCATCTTTGCCCGGATTGTTAATCGGTGCAGGCGGAAGTCCGGCATATTTATATGTATTAAATTTAGAATCAATTAAAAGATCTTTCCTAAGGATTTTATTTTTATGTTTATCACGAATTAGATATTGAATCGTAGGATCAGCTTGAAGAGCCATTCCGATTTTTAATCTATTATGATAAACCCCTGAAATAGTTTTAAACTCAGAGACTAAATTCGATTCACCGTCAATGATAGAAGCAAGAGTTAAGATTTGATTCTTCGTCATTTTTAAATCAGCCATTCTTTTTTCAATAGCCGGAGTAAAGATTTTATCCATCTGCAATTTTAATTTCCGTAAAATTTCTTCTGCTGTACTGTTGGGATAAAAATAATAAGTTTCCGGAAGCAGATAACCTTCCAAACTTTTTGTATTCAAACCAAGCGAACTTATAAATGATCTGCTTGTGCTTAGACCGATAACACGTGAAGAATCAATATTCAAATTTTCTCTAAGTATCTGAGCAATCTCGCTCTGCCAAATTCCTTCAGGTAAAGTTACAGAGATTTGTTCAGCAAGAGAACCGTTAACCAGTAATTCAACAAGTTTTACATAACTCAACCCGTTTGGAATATCATATCTGCCGGCTTTTACTTTTTTCTCTGCACCGTAGATGAATGAGATAATCTTCATCTTCAATTTACTTGGAATAATTTTGTGCTCATACAAGGTATCAATCACATTCGTTAATGATTCACCGTGCTTGATATCAATCCGGTACGGAGATTCATGTTCGTAATAATTCGGGGAATAAAAAGTAAATTGAAGAGCGGCAAGAATGAATACAAAGAAAAGCGCGACAATATAAAATTGAGTGCGTGATAAAATCCGTTTTGCAGATATTTTCTGTTGAGCCATTCAGTTTTTTTTGATTAGGACATTTCCAATATATAGATTTTTTTTCTTTTCGGTGTGAATTTATCCGGCTTAAAATCAGTTACTTAATAAACGAATAATCGCTTAGACTTGCGTAAGCATTAAAATCATAATCATATTTAATTCCGGCTTGATGAAGTTTCAAACCGCGGTACGCTATCATGGCCGCATTATCACCGCAGAACTCTAATGAAGGAATGATCAGATTTTTTTTATACTTCGATGCTACCTTTTCAAATTCACTCCGCAACATTTTGTTAGCCGCTACTCCGCCTACAAGTGAAATTGAGTTTACATTGAATTTATTCAGCGCTTTTTCGGTATTATTTAATAGTGCTCTCACAGCAGAGTATTGAAATGAAGCAGCAATTGAAGAAATATCTTTAGCCGAAATTTTGGAAGCATCTCCATATTCTTTCTGAATGAAACGTAAAACAGAAGTTTTCAAACCGCTGAAAGAAAAATCATATTCATTTTTACATCGTGCAATTGGAAAATCAACAAAATTATTTTTCTTACCTTCTGCTATTTCTTGAATCTTAGGTCCGCCGGGGTAACCTAGTCCCAACAATTTAGAAATCTTATCAAATGCTTCACCGGCGGCATCATCAATTGTAGAACCAAGCTTAGTTATCTGCGTATCGCTTTCAACAAGAAGAAGTAAAGTATGTCCTCCTGAAACAACAAGGCACAAATATGGAAATTCCGGCTTGTCATTCATTAAAAATCCGGAAAAGATATGTCCTTCAATATGATTAACAGGAACAAATGGTTTTTGCAAAGAATATGAAAGGCCTTTTGCAAAAGTTAAACCAACAAGAAGCGCTCCAATTAATCCGGGACCAGCTGTTGCACAAACGAGATCAATTTGATTTAGTGAGATACCGGATTCTTGAAGAGATTTTTTTACAAGCGGCAATAAAATTTGGAGATGTGCCCTGCTCGAAAGTTCCGGCACAACGCCACCATAGATATTATGGAAATCCTGAGATGAAATTAAATTTGATAAAAGCTTGCCGTCAGAGATTACCGCAACAGAAGTTTCATCGCACGAGCTTTCAATTCCTAGAACCTTAAAGTTTCCATCTTTTGGTAAGATGGAAACTTTTTCAAGCATTTTCTTCAAAACTTAATAGTTCCTTCCAAATATCTATTTTATTTTTAGTATGAAAATCTATAAACACATTGAGACCACTAAACCGATCTATAACTTCAGTCCTTTTCAAATATGTAGGACCTGTTCCAACAATTATTTTGTAAGAACTGTAAGGGTAATTCCTAAAGTCTGTAAATATTGAATGATGTAATGGGTTTACATGAATATAATGCACAACATTCTTGAGATGATCTTCACCGAATACCACTTTTCTCTTAAAGTTTTTTTGGAAAAGGTTTCCTTTTCTTCCTCTTTGTTTATTTAATGCCATTGAATACGAAATAAATAATCTTTTGAATTGTCTACTTATTAATCCCGGGTCATTGGCAGTTGGAGTAATCAAAAAATGGAAATGATTTGGTAAAAGACAAAACGCATAGGTATCAACCACATTATTCATGAAGAAAGAAAATTTCTTTAGGAAGTATTTGTAATTCTCATCAGTGTAAAATAATTGATCACTTCCTACCGCTTTGTTATATATATGATAGAAATTTTGACATAAAAACGGCGGATGATAATTGGTTTTAAGTTCTTCTACCATGAAATATAATGTTTCCATCTTTTTTGAAAGATGGAAACACCCGTCAGTTTAATGAGAACACACTTTTTGTTATATACCAAGCAAGTTGAGGATTCTCTTGCAATCTTCTGATCGAATATTTATACCAATGCTCACCGAAAGGAACATAAATTCGAATTTTATGCCCGTCTGCATTAATCTTATCGCGCAAATCTTCTTTTACACCGTATAGCATTTGGAATTCATATTTGTTCTTCGGAATATTTTTCTTTTTGATCAATTCATAAGCACCATTAACCAGATAATCGTCATGAGTGGCAATACCAACATAATTTCCATCGTCAAACATTTTTTCAAGAATTTTAAGATAGTTATCACGTACTTGCTGACGTTCTTTAAAAGCAATTTCAGCAGGCTCGACATAAATACCTTTACAAAGACGATAATTTGTTCCAAGTCTGTCTTGTTCTTTTACATCATCATACGTTCTCTTAAGATAAGCTTGAACCACAACACCAACGTTAGGATATTTCTTTTCTAATTTGTTGAATAACTCCAATGTTGCATCAGTTGTTGCTGAATCTTCCATATCAATTCGTACAAAGTTGTTATAGCCTTTCGCTTTTTCTAGAATTGCAGAAATCTGTTCAAAACAAAATTGTTTATCAATGATCAATCCTAATTGAGTTGGTTTAAGAGATAAGTTAGAATTGAGTTTATGTTCATTGATGGCATCGAGAACCTCCAGACATTCTTTCATAGCCAGTTCTGATTCTTCTTTTGTGTTTACAGATTCACCTAATACATCCATTGTAGCAGCAATACCTTTTTCATTCAATTCTTTAACAACACGCACAGCGTCTTCTAATGTTTTACCTGCAATATACTTTTTAGCGAAGATGTGGACTACTGATTTTGGCAATAATTTTACAAAACCTACAATAGCATCATTAATAACTTTCACGGGACACCTTATATTGAAAAATGTGATGGTAAAATTAGATCAAGACGGGTTATAAATCAAGGAAGGATGTTCTTATCTTTTTAGTTGCATCAATTAATTCCAGCTTTTAATAATTCAATTACAAACTTGGTTCTGGATTCAAGTTTTTCTAGTGTTGAATTATTATCTATCACAAAATGTGCACGGTCTGTTTTTTTCTCGTCCGGAATCTGAAAGCTCATTCGTTTTTCAACATCAATTTTCTTCATACCATCATTTTCCATCTTACGTGATATTCTAATTTCCTCTTCAGCATAAATAAGTATTACATAATCAAACAATTTCTGAATCTTTGCTTCATAAACTAAAGCGGATTCAACAAATACCAAATTATGTTTTTCAAAAAGTTTTTTTGAGATTTCTTCTATCTTTTTAATTGTTGGGGGATGGATTATTGCATTAATCTTTCCAACTTTTTCTTTGTTGCTGAAAACATTATCAGCAAGATACTTTGTATTAATTCCTTTTTCGGTAAAAGATTCCTTACCGAAAGTCTTAATGATCTTTTTCTTTATTGAATCATCTTGCTGCATCAATTCTTTAGCGAGATCATCTGCCTTTATAACCGGAAAGCCTAATGCTTCCACTATTTTTGATACAGAGGATTTTCCGGAACCAATTCCACCGGTAATTGCAATTTTTAATTTTTTCTTCATATCAATCTCAAAAAAAATAAACCCGATAATAATCGGGTTTAAGTTAAAATTTTATTTTGCGTAAGCTATTTTCCGAACTTCCCTAATCACCATTACTTTAATTTGTCCCGGGTATTCCATATCCTCCTGTATTTTCTGTGCTATATCGGCCGCCAAACGATCTGAGAATACATCATCAACTTTATCGGGCTCAACTATAACACGGACTTCTCTTCCTGCTTGTATAGCATATGTTTTAGCAACTCCTTCAAATGATTTGGCAATAGCTTCCAGATTTTCCAATCGCTTAACATAGCTTTCAAGCGGTTCTCTTCTTGCCCCAGGTCTGGCACCGCTAATTGCATCTGATGCTTGAACTAAAGCAGCAATCGGATGTTCCATTTCAATATCTTCATGGTGGCTTCCTACAGCATTAACAACGATCGGATGCTCATTATATTTTTTTACAAGATCATAACCGAGCAAAGCGTGCGGACCTTCAACATTTCTATCAATTGTTTTTCCAACATCGTGAAGTAACCCTGCTCTGCGCGCAAGATTTGTATCAAAGCCAAGTTCAGCTGCCATAATTCCAGTTAAGTATGCAACTTCAATACTATGCTGCAAAAGATTTTGCCCGTAACTAGAACGGTATTTCATCCGGCCAATGTGTTTTACAAGTTCTATATGAACTCCGTGCAGACCTAATTGAATTAAAGTATTCTCTCCTTCTTTTTGAATTTCTTCATCCAATTCCAATTCAACTTTAGCTACAATTTCTTCAATACGTGCCGGATGAATTCTACCATCGGCAATTAAACGCTCAAGGGAAATCCTTGCTACTTCTCTTCTAAATTGGTCAAACGCAGAAAGGATTACTGCTTCAGGAGTGTCATCTACAATTACATCAACTCCAGTAGCAGCTTCGAAAGCGCGGATGTTTCTTCCTTCGCGTCCAATTATTCTACCCTTCATTTCATCATTCTGAATTTGAACAACCGAAACAGTTGATTCCACTGAATGATCTACAGCTGTTCTTTGAATAGCTTGGATTGTAATTCTTTGCGCTTCTTTTTTTGCATCAACTTTAGCTTGATCGCGAATTTCTTTAATAGATTGAGCAGCATCAGTTTTTGCTTTGCTAACCATATTCTCCATCAGCATTTTTTTAGCATCTTCCGAGGTTAATCCGGCAATTTTTTCTAATCGCACATTTTGTTCTGAGATTAAATGATCTAGTTCGGCATGTTTTCTATCAAAATCTTCTTTTTGTGTAGCTAATGCTTTTTCAGCATCCTTAATTACTTTTTCTTTCTGAGTAACAACCTCATATTTTTTCTCAAGACTTTCTTCACGTGATTCTAACTGCTTTTCATGATTCTGTAGTTTTTGTTTTTTAGAATTTACTTCAGTGTCGAATTCTTGTTTCTTTTTTAACCATTCGTCTTTTACTTCAAGTAATTTTTCTCTCTTAATGTGTTTAGATTCTTTATCAGCTTCATCAATAATACTTTGAGCCTTCTCTTTGGCAACAGAAAGACTATTTCTGCCCATCTTTGAGTTAATAACCCAGCCAAGAACAAAAGACAATACTACCAATACGGCAGCAACCACTATTACAACAATTAAATCGCTCTGCATCTTACCTCCAATATAACAGGATATTTAAACCACAACTGCCGATCTATTATAGGAAAAGAACATTTTTCCTATAACAATGTGGGAAACCGCCCGCCGCTTTTTACTTCCACTGTCTCATATTACGAGATCCCGACGAGTCGGGATGAGGCCTGTAATACACGACGTAAGTCGATAACCCTATAGTTTTACTATTAGTTCTTTTTTATAAATGAACCGGCAGTGTGGAAAAAGTTAGGATGGAGAGGACATAAATTTAGATTCGTTTAAAAGAAGCTTTATTTTTTTGATTTTATCTGTGGCTTGTATGCTGAATTCACGGTATTTATTCTTTTCTACAAATAGATCGTATGCTATGTTTAATGCTGCAATGATGGCAATTGTATCTTTGGATTGATCTGGTAATTCATCTTTTGTTTCTTCCATCATTGTATTCACGTATTCAGCTAGTTCTGCCGCAATTTCTTGGTTTTCCACAAGAAGGGAATATTCTTTATCAAAAATTTTAACTTTCAGCTTCTTTTTTTCATTCATGTTATGTCTATTCCATCTACAACAACTAATTTAAGAACGCAAATGATAGTCAATTCTTGCTATCAATTCACTAATTTTGTTCTTAAGTGCTTCTTTCTCCTCTAAGTTAAATGATTCATTTCCAAAAAGGTTTTCACTATTAACAAATGACTTACTAACTTTTGATTCGATTTCTGAAATTTTCTTTTTAAGTGCGTCGTTTTCTCTTTCAAGTAAAGTAATTCTATTATTTAACGCTTGATTAGACTCAAGAATTTCTGTCCCTCTTTGAATGAAATAATAAATCTGTTTTTCTAGAGTATTCAGCTCATCAATAAACAAATCATATTTCGTTGTTTCAGCCAATCAACTACCTCTGAGTTGTGCGTTAAATATTTTTTCTACTGCTTTAATTGCATTCCTAAAATCTTTTTCAACTTCTTCTTCTGTAAGGGTTCTATTTGAATTAAAAAACTCTAATTGGAAAGCAAGGCTCTTTTTGCCCTTACCTAAGCTTTCACTTTGAAAGATATCAAATAACTTTATATTATGCAACAAGTTAGTGGTAGCTTCTTTTATAATGTGAATAACTTGATCAGAAGTAACATCAACATCTAAGACAAAAGCCACATCTCTATAAACTTTAGGGAATTTCAGCAATTCATTAAATATTTTTTTTGAAACATTTATTTTCTTTAAAACAGATAAATCAATTTGAATCATATAAACATCTTGATCAATATCGAATAAAGTACAGTATTCTTTTTTTAATTTTCCACCTGAACCAATAATTTGATTCTCACAGTTTATATTAAACGCATAATCAAACTTCGATTCAGATTCTTCTTTTGATTTTAAATTGATGGTATTGCCTGCCAGAATTTTAGCCATGAATGATTCAACAAATCCCGTAAGATCGTATACATCAAATGGAGAATCCTTTTCAAACCACTCAGTCCTGATTCGATTACCGGTTAACGCAAGAAGCAAATGCTCCGATTCTTTGAAATCTTTGAAGTCATTAATTTTTGTTGTTACGACTTTCTCAAAGATTTTTCCAACCTCAAACAGCTGGAGATCTTTTTCATTAACCTTAATGTTATTAGAAATAGATGTTAATAATCCTGGAATGAGTGAGGTTCTTAAATGAGACATCTCATTACTTTGTGGATTTATAAGATTAATTGCACTACCAAAACGACTTACAATATCTTCACTTAACAGTGAATTGGTAATGATTTCATAAAACCCAAGCGAGTTCAAGAATTCTCTTACATTATCATTAAATGCAGAATGATCTACTTTCTCCTCCAAGGTAACAGAAATTTTACTTACCTCTGGAATTTTATTATATCCATAGATCCTAGCCACTTCTTCTATCAAGTCAATCTCACGCTCTATATCATGGCGATAAGTTGGGAGCATAACTGTTAATTTCTCTTTTGTTGTTGATTTTATCTCAAAACCCAATTTTGCCAAAATCTTTTTGACAGTTGAATTATTAATCTTATACCCTAGAATTTTTTCTATCCTAGAATATCTAAGAGATACTTTTTTCTTAGTTATACGCTTAGGATAAGCATCAATTTCGCCTTTTGCAATTATTCCACTAGAAGTAGTTGCTTGAATAAGCTGAGCCGCTCTTCTTGCAGCCCATTTGGTAATTTCATGATCAGTTCCCCTTTCAAATCTGTACGAGGCATCAGTAGAAAGACCTAGGTTCTTCGAGGTTCTTCGTATTGATGATGAATTGAAATATGCGCTCTCGATTAGTAAATTTTTAGTCGCGGGTGTTACTTCAGAATTTTCTCCGCCCATAACTCCAGCTATAGCTACCGGTTTATTTGCATCGCAAATCATCAAATCATTTGATTGCAGTTTTCTTTCTTTGGAATCAAGTGTGATAAACTTTGTATCTTTTCCAGCATCTCGTACAATTATTCTCCTCAACCCTAAATTATCCAGATCAAATGCATGCAGAGGTTGCCCAACTTCATGTAACACATAATTCGTTACGTCAACAACATTGTTGATAGGACGCAAGCCAATGCTTTTTAATCGCTTCATTAACCAATTTGGTGATTCTTTTACATCAACATTGCTAACTACTTTACCAATGTAGCGAGGGCAATTATTTGAATTTTTGATTTCAACTGATGCCAATTCTTTCGATTTTTTACCAGACTCTTTAAAATTAACGTCAGGGTATTTTAATGGCAGATCGAACAAGGCGGACAACTCTCGTGCAACTCCTATATGACTTAATGCATCAGCCCGATTTGGAGTAATTGCAATTTCTAAAATTGTATCATTTAATTCCAGTGCATCTGCAAAAGATACTCCTTCTTTTAATGAAGGATCTAAAACCATAATTCCCTCATGATTATCACCCAGTCCTAATTCCCTTTCCGAACAGATCATACCAAAAGAAAATTCGCCTCGAATCTTTACTTTTTCAAGTTTCATTCCTCCGTTTGGAATTACAGCACCAACTTTAGCAAATGCAACTTTTTGCCCGGCAGCAACATTTGAAGCCCCGCATACAACACTATAATCATCTTTTCCATCGTACACTTTGCACAGAGACAATTTATCTGCGTTAGGATGTTTTTTAACTTCTTTCACATAACCGATAATAATATTTTCAAATTTTTTCGATTGATCATCAACTTCTTCCACTTCTAATCCTGCATAAGTAAGTTTATCTACAATCTCGCTCACGGAAACGTTTTTTAGATCTACATAATCATTCAACCAATTAATAGAAATTTTCACTTTAAATCCTCACTTAGAATTGCGTCAAGAATCGTTTATCGTTATCAAATAAAATTCTAATGTCATCAATACCATACTTGCGCATAGCAGTTCTTTCTATCCCCATTCCGAAAGCATATCCTGTATATTTTTCAGGATCAATTCCCACGTTTACTAAAACGTTTGGGTCAACCATACCACAGCCGAGAATTTCCATCCATCTTCCCTGCTTTCCTTTTGGTTCCCACCAAATATCCATTTCAGCACTTGGTTCTGTAAAGGGGAAAAAGCTAGCTCGAAATCTGTATTTAATATCTTGTCCAAAAAATTGTTTTACAAAAGCAACAAGAGTTCCCTTCAATTCTGCAAAAGTAACATCGGTATCAACATAAAGTCCTTCCACTTGATGAAACAAACAATAACTCTTTGCACTTATGGCTTCATTTCTAAAAACTTTTCCCGGCATTATTGCTCTTAGCGGCGGTTTCTTTTCTTTCATTAATCGAATTTGAACCGGGGACGTATGAGTTCTGAGTAAAAATTTATCGGTAACAAAAAATGTGTCCTGCATGTCTCTTGCGGGATGATCGGGTGCAAAGTTTAATGCTTCAAAATTATAATAATCCGATTCGAGTTCCGGTCCCTCATAAACAGAAAAACCTAGTCCTCTAAAAATATCTTTTATTTCATCTAGTGTTTGAGTAAGAATATGTTTGCTTCCTATTACACGCTTTCTTCCCGGTAAAGTAAGATCAACAAATTCTTCAGAACTTTTCTGGCCTTTTTCTAATTTTTCTTTTAACTCATCAAACTTAGATTGCGTATGAATTTTAAGTTGATTAAGAGCCTGTCCGACTTTAGGTTTATCTTCTTTAGGAACATCTTTTAGCGATTCGAAAAGTTGTGAGACTAATCCTTTACGGCCGAGAAATTTAATACGAAGGTCTTCAAGCGAAGTTAGATTTTCAATTTTTGATAAATCTTCATCAAAACTTTTTCGGGTTTCATTAATTTTATCTATCATAGCAACAATCCCGAGAACCTGCCTGCTAAAGGCAAGTTTAAAAAAATTCCCTCCCGAAACTTGAGCTAAAAAGTTCGAGAGGGATAAAATTAGTTCATTGCAAATTTTACTACATCAGAGAAAGCTTGGGGATTTTCAACTGCAATACTAGCAAGTACTTTTCTGTTGATCACAATCCCTTTATCATCAAGCATGTGTATCAAACGCGAATAAGTTGTTCCGTGCATTCTTGCTGCTGCATTTATTCTAATAATCCATAATGATCGGAATTCTCTCTTCTTAAGTTTACGATCACGATACGCGTGCTGCAAACCCTTATCAATATGATGTTTTGCAACGGTTAATACTTTGCTGCGGCCGCCCCAATATCCTTTTGCCATTGCCATAATTTTTTTACGGCGTCTATGGGATGCAACCTTATTTTGTGCTCTTGGCATGACTAACTACTCCTTATTGTAACAAAATTTTAATTCTTTTTGTCTCTGCCTTAGAAACAAGTGTGGATTTTCTCAATCCTCTTTTTCTCTTGGTAGATTTCGTTGTTAAAATATGCGACTTGAATGCTTTGTTTCTTTTAATTTTTCCGGATGCGGTTTTTCTAAAAGTTTTTGCCGCTCCGCGATTACTTTTCATCTTGGGCATTATTCCACCTATCTATTTTTTCTTTTTACCTTTTTGAGGCGCTAATATTGCGTGCATTGCTCTTCCTTCAAACTTTGGTTCCTGTTCAACTTTTGCCACATCTGAAAGCCGTTCAAGAAATTTTCTAAGCAATGTCTCACCGATTTCCGTATATGCTAATTCTCTTCCTTTAAAAATTACCGAGACCTTAACTTTGTCGCCATTCTCAATAAAATTAACAGCATGCCTTGCCTTGAAATCAAAATCATGAGTATCTGTATTCGGATGTAAACGAATTTCCTTTAATACACTAACAACTTGTTTCTTTTTTTGAAGCTTCTCTCTTTTTTGTATCTCGTAAACAAATTTCCCGTAATCTATAATCTTACAAACAGGAGGAGTTGCTTGTGGTGCAATCTCCACCAAATCCATCTGAGCTTCTTCTGCTTTTCTTAATGCTTCTTTTGATGATACAACACCTAATACTTCACCATTAGGTCCAATGAGTCTAACTTCAGGAATTCTTATTTCCTGATTGACCCGGTATTTAATTTGAGTGATAAAATACCTCTCTTAATTGTGATTTACTTTGTTATCTATTTCGATTTTTATTTTAGAAACGAATTCTTCGATTGATAAACTACCTTTGTCGCCAAGTTTATGCTGTCTCACAGAAACTGTACCGGATTCTTTTTCTTTTTCGCCTACTATTAACATGTAAGGTACTTTCTGCATCTCCCATTCGCGTATTTTATAACCAATCTTCTCATTTCGCTTATCAAGTTCGGCAATAATATCGTTCTTAGCAAGGATGTCACTTACTTGCTTTGCATAATCCATAAAATTCTGAGAAACCGCCAATACAGCAACTTGCACTGGTGCTAACCATGTCGGAAATGCTCCACCATAATGTTCAATTAAGATACCCATAAAACGTTCTATGGAACCAAGTAAAGCACGATGAACCATATATGGACGATGTTCTTTTCCATCTTCACCGATGTAATGCATATCAAAACGTTCGGGTAAATTAAAATCAAACTGGATGGTACTTAACTGCCATTCACGATTTAATGCGTCTTTAATTTTTATATCTATTTTGGGACCGTAAAATGCACCGCCGCCTTCATCCATCTCAAAAGGAAGATGTTCTTTTTCCATTGCATGTTTAAGTAAGTTGGTTGCTTTCTCCCACTCTTTGTCATCACCAACAGCCTTTTCAGGTTTGGTAGCAACGTAAAATTTCAGATCACTAAAGCCAAGTGATTTAAGAATAGAAATGGAAAATCTTACTACTTCAATAATCTCATCTTCGATTTGTTCTTGTGCACAAAAAATATGTGCATCATCTTGAGTAAAACCACGCACGCGAAGTAATCCATGAAGCACTCCGCTCTTCTCATAACGATAAACCGTACCTAACTCTGCCCATCGCAAAGGTAAATCTCTATATGAACGAAGTTTTGTCTTATAGATCATTATATGAAAAGGACAGTTCATTGGTTTAATGAAATAATCATGATCATCTACACTCATTGGTGAATACATATTTTCTTTATATGTAACTAAGTGTCCGCTTGTTTCCCACAACCAGCTTTTACCCATGTGCGGAGAATAAAGCAGATCATAACCGTTTCTAAAATGTTCCGATCTCCAAAATGTTTCGATTGTATTTCTAACTCTTGATCCTTTTGGATGCCAATAAATTAATCCTGCACCGGCTTCTTCATGCACACTGAAAAGATCAAGTTGCTTTCCAAGTTTACGATGATCTCTTTTTTTTGCCTCTTCTAAGAAAATTAAATAATCATCAAGCATTTTCTTTTTAGGAAATGAAATGCCGTAGATTCTTTGCATCTGTTTATTCTTTTCATCACCGCGCCAGTATGAACCGGAAACAGTTAGTAGTTTTACAAATTTAATTTTGCCTGCATCGGGGACATGCGGACCTGTACATAAATCAGTAAAATCTCCTTCATCATAAATGCTGATTACTTCTGCCTTATCATCAAGTTCACTTAAAATTTCTAATTTGTAATTGTCACCTTTTTTCTTGAAAAAGTTTACAGCATCATTTTTACTTAGTTCCGTTCTCTTAAAAGGATTTTTCTGTGATGAAATTTCCATCATTTTCTTTTCAATCTTAACTAAATGTTCTTCAGTTAAGTTGGTATTAATATCAATATCGTAGTAGAACCCAGAGTCAATTGCTGGGCCAACCCCGAATTTAGCTTCAGGAAAAATTGATTGAACAGCATGTGCCATTAAATGAGAAGTGGAATGCCAGTAAGTATGTTTTCCTTCAGGATTATCGAAAGTAAAAAGTTGCAGTGTCGCATCACAATTAATAGGTGTTGATAAATCACGTTCTTCACCATTAACTTTTGAAACAAGAGCTTCATCAGCTAAGCGATTAGAAATTGATTTTGCAACTTCAAAAGCAGTTATTCCTTTATCAAATTCTTTAGCCGACCCATCAGGAAATGTAATTTTTATTTTTTCCATCATACCTACATTAAAAAAAAACGGAGAATCCTCCGATAGATTGTGGGTTCTATAGGATTCGAACCTATGACCTTCTGCACGTCAAGCAGACGCTCTAACCAACTGAGCTAAGAACCCGCAGAATTACTTCGTCATCGTTATAAAACCCAGTTCATCAATAAAGTACCGAGGGCCGGACTCGAACCGGCACGGGTGCAAACACCCACAGGATTTTAAGTCCTGTGCGTCTACCAATTCCGCCACCCCGGCAAAATCGCGGTGCAAATATAAACTTTTTTCTTAATTCGTTGCAATAATTTGGCTTCTAACTGATTAATTAAATGGATTGTTGATGTGAATGAGTTAACCTATAATAAAAAAGCCGTAGTAATACGGCTTTAGTTTGGTGGGCCCTGAAGGACTTGAACCTCCGACCCGCTGATTATGAGTCAGCTGCTCTAACCAACTGAGCTAAGAGCCCAAACACTACCAAAATTTTATGCGGGACAAAAATAGTGCTTTGAAAAAACGGATGCAAATAGTACTGAAACTATTTCATTAAAATCATTTTCTTTGTATTGAGATATTTTCCAGCTTTTATTTGATAAAAATATATTCCACTTGATAAATTTTTGATTTGTCCATTAACAGAAGGTGAAAATTTTGCTTTATGTACTCCCGCTTGTTGAAATTCATTTATTAGCGTTGTTACTTCCCTTCCAAGAATATCATAAATTTTTAGAGTTACATAAGCGCTAATTGGTAACTGCCAACTTATTATAGTTTCCGGATTGAACGGATTAGGGAAGTTTTGATTTAAATTATAACCGGTAATAACATAATCTTTTTGAATTCCTGTTGGAGGATCACCCCAAATTGAAGTAACCCACTCCGGATGATCAATAAATGGATTTCGATTGTGCTGATAAAAATATATTACATTATTTCTGTTGATTTCAAAATCATCAGGAGGATCTTGTAAATTCCATTTGAGTAAGGTTGATAACTTCGCATACAATGAATCATTATGAGGTGCACTAGGAATGTAATCTACTATTCGCAAATTTGGTTCATCAGGATCGCCTTGATATCTGATTGACATATAAAAAATCATTCTTGCAACATCTCCCTTAACTGCATCTCTTGGCTCCCATGAATCGCTATCGTATTTACTGCCTCCACCATTCGGAACAATGCTGCCACCATTATCAAAATCTAAATTTCCTTTTAAACCATTTACAGAAGGATTTTCCGGTCGGAGATGATGTGCATCTGAACCGGCACCGGTTATAGTTCCAAAATTTCCGTGTGACTTTGACCAGACATGCTCTCTATTCCAATTGTCTTGCGGATCTTTTGGAATTGATAGGCCTGAATAAATTCCAATTACATTCTTAAAATTTTTTGGGTCCTCATCCGTTGTTCTTAACATTTTCCAGACATCAATGCTGTCGGGATTGCTATTAGTATAAGGATATTTAATTTGATCCTTAATCAAATTGTGAAGTGCAGTTTTTAGATTTTCCCCGCTCAATCCATTAGTAATGTTTGAGTAATATGCATTATCAATTCCGCTGGTAATTGTTAATCGGAATTTTGATAATGTTCCTTCTCGCGCGGCAATTCCACCGCTTACATTTTGAATTTGAAGAAAAGCTTTTTTAGGAAATTCCGAGATCCCGTTATTCGAAATTGTTAAAACTAAATCTTGATTTGCAGAACTGCCTGCAGGGAATGTAACTGTTTGAGGTAAATAATTATTGAGATATGATGCTGTAGCAGTACTGGAATCTGGTATAAATACAACGGAACATGTTGTTGCATTGGTAATATCCGGATCAGTAATTGTTAACTCAAGATTATAAGTACCTGTTGACTTAGAAACCGCATCACTAATTCCTTGAAACTGTACATATGTTATGACAGCAATTGTTGCAGCTGTAATTGTATTAGAATTACCGCTTGTTCCGGTATTATTCAAAGCTCTAACACGGTAGTAATAAGTAGTAGCGGGATTTAATCCTGTTACTTCAGCACTAGTTGTATTACCAACATCTTTGCTGTTGTAACCAGATATGAATGTTAAAAAATTTGAATTTGTAGAAACATCTAGTAAATAATTAGTTGCACTTACCGAACTGTTCCAATTAGCTGTGAATCCAGTCTTAGAAATATCCGTAGCTGAAGTAGCAAGTGGCACTGGCGGCGTAGTAATTGTCCCGCCTATATTATTCATTACAAAATTATCTATGCCTAAAGCTTGTGCATTACTTGTTGTTGTTCCTGATGTTACCGAATAATTCCAAGCAAGAAATAAACTATCGTTCTGATTTATATTTAAGCCGGAAAGAGTTTGATTAAGAACATGTTTGGTCTCAATCGGTACAATTGCTGCGCCATTATTATCTGTGTTGGCTAAGAAGCTTGATAAGAAATTCGTACCGGCTGAAGTCCAATTTATTCCGTCTTTTGAAAAAAACATTTGAATTGAAAAGCCTGCACTGTTTGAACCGTTTCTGAATCGCATGACATCGTAAGAAATATCTACTCGTGTAATAGGTTCCGAACCATTGTATTTAAAAAATGCATATATATTTACACTTTGCGAACCGGAACCTGAAGATAATCCCCCTACTGTCCTGTCACCAGCAGTTCCGGAATTTCCCAATCCAAAATTATAGATTCCGTTTCCTGCTGTCGAAGATAAATTTGCACCCCCGTTATAATTAGTAGTATTTCCGGCTAAAGTATAATTGCCAACTGTTCTTACTATTGATTTTTTATCAACTTTCCAATTTGCAGGTAAAGTTGCAGAAGCACTTGTACCGATGCTGTCAAAATTTTCATTTATGTTATCACCTTTTGAGAAAGAAATTTGTGCAAGTGAAATAATAAAAGGAATAAAAAATATGAGCAGGATTTTTTTCATCTATATCCTTCAATAAGTAACGTAAAATTATGAAAAAGAGGATTGATATAAATTTGCTGTTAAATGGAATTTAATAAATAAAAAAAGCGGCATACTCAACTGCCGCTTTTAATAATAGAAATAATACTTCGATTACTTCATTAAAATCATTTTCTTTGTTTGGGTAAAATTACCGGCTTGGATTTTATAGAAATAAACTCCGCTCGGCATATTGCCAGCATCGAATCTCAATTCATAACTGCC
>VEPI01000024.1 GCA_012026935.1 Melioribacter sp.
TGTAATGTAATGCGACTATACCAGATTTGAATTTTTGTGTATCAATTAGTTCAAGTTGGTTAGTGATTTCCAACACTTCAAATAATCTTTTCCCTTTGCCAGCAATGATCGGGTGAACGACAAAGCGATACTCGTCTATGAGATTCCATTGTGCAACTTGCGATGCGATGTTCAGTCCACCAATGGAAATATTTTTTCCCGGTTGTTGTTTTAACTTTAGAATCTCTTCTCGAAGATTTGAGTGGAGGAGAGTCGTGTTGTTCCACTCTAAGCTCTTCAACGTCGTAGAAAAGACGATCTTCGGTATCGAATCGAACGTGCGTGCGAATTCGTTGATCGCTTTCGTTTCCGATTGATTCATCGCAACGTCGTGCCAGTACGGATACATCAAATTATAGGTGTTACGTCCGAAAATCTCAATGTCTGATTCCTGCAAGAGTCCGGTGAAGTACTCGTGCAATTCGTCGTTGACAATGCCAGAAGTATGATCGGCGTAACCGTCAATGGTTATATTTATTGCAAAAATTACTTTTCTCATTTTACCCTTCTTTCACGAAAAGAATTGTGGCTAATATTTTAGTGTATTCGTGATGGTTATTTTTTATCAACAACATAATTAAGCGCAATCTCGCCGTTTGGAAATTGCTTGGTAGCTAAAAGATTAAGTTTAGTTATAACTGCAGATCCAGCAAACAAAGGGATGCCCTTTCCAAAAATTATCGGATTAACAAATATCCAGTAACCGTCTATCAAATAATATTGCATGAGTAATTGAGAAACTTTCGGGCTGCCGAAAATTAAAATGTTCTTACTGGTCCGTTCTTTGATTTTAATAATTTCACTCAAAATGTTCTTGCTAATTATGACTGTGTTATTTAAGTCCTGTTGGGCCATAGTTTTAGAAATAACAATTTTGTTGGCGTTGTTATACCAGTTTGAATAAGCAATTTCTCCTTTAGTAGCGTTTGGTCGTGTTGCAGCGGTTGGCCAAAAATCATTCAGCAATAGATATGAATTTCGTCCGAATAAAGCTGTGCCGGCTTCTTCTGTTAAACTGCAAACAAATTGCAAATTTTCTTCGGAGGCGTCAAAATTATCCAGTTCTCCATTTGGTCCCGCTACAAAACCGTCCAGGGATATGTGCACAACTAAAATCAATTTTCCCATTTTATCATCTTTCTAAAAGGGATTGCATACAGTTCAGAGTGATTTGTAGCAGAGAAGAACCACTCCGCTCTTAAATATTTTTGTTTCTGTTAATTTTAAATCCAGTTTACTCTTTAAACCGTTAAACAAAGTCGTACCTTTACCGATAGCCACAGGATCAATCATAATCTTATATTCATCAATTAATCCTGCATCTGCAAATTGTGTAACAATACTTCCGCTACCCAATATCACCATGTCTAATCCTTTCGACTTCTTTAATCGTTTCATTTCCGCCACAATATCTCCGCCGATTACTTTTGTGTTCTTCCATTCTGCTTTTTTTATAGTGTTGGAAAAAACAATTTTCTCGGATCTATTCATTCCCTTAGCCGTTTCCGGAAATTGCTCTGCCGCCATTTCAGTCGGCCAGAAGCTGTACATCATATCGTAAGTTTTTCTGCCGAAGAGAAGGATGCCTTCGGCTTTCAATGAATCATCAGAAAATTTATTTTCTTCAGCGCCGTGTCTATGCCAGCTTATATCATGTTTTGGTCCTTCATAATATCCGTTAAGTGTTATGAAATTGAATACGTTCAACTTTCTCATTTTAGTTTTCTCCAATCTGATTTATGCTGACTTTCTTTCTGTTCAATAGAGATCTGATTTTTTCTTTACCATTGCGCTATTCCTTTTTTGTTTGCAGTAAAATATTAAAATTAGTTTGGATTCTTGGTGAAACTTATCATCCACTGAACTCCGAACTTGTCTGTAAAAGCGCCGTAATAGTCTCCCCAAAACATATCGGCCATAGGCATTTGAACCTTTCCTCCGGCAGATAATCCCTTAAATAATTTATCCGCCTCTTCCCGGCTTTCGGTTTGGATTGCAATATGAACATTATTTCCAACCTTAAGACCAAATCCCATCGATTCAGGTGCATCCGTTGCCATCAGTACATTGTCCCTGCCAAGTGGTAAAGCAATGTGCATAATTTGATTTCTTGCATCAGCCGGTATATTGCCGGCTTCCGGAGTATCTTTAAAACGCATCAGCATTCTAAACTCTCCGCCAAAAACTGATTTATAAAAATTAAATGCTTCTTCAGTGTTGCCGTTAAAGTTCAAGTACGGATTTATTTTTAACATGATATTCTCCTTTGAATTTTTGATGAAGTTATAGTTATGATTTTTTTGTCATGTTAGTTTTGCCGGATTTAATCTTACCATGCAACGCAAATCTTGATCATTGAAATACCATTCTACACAATAACCGTTTGGGTCTATATCCGGATGTGAAAGCAATTTTTGAAATGCGCTGCCGATGCCTGGAATATCTTTCATAAAGTTGGCAATCACAATGCTGATGTAGTGCCCGTTCTTGATAGTAAAAGGTTCACACCCTAATTTTTCAGCTTCACCCCAATGCATTTCTTCGGCGGCTGCTTTGTAAACAATAGTGCCTTTATTAGGATGAGATATTCCGAAAAATCGTCTTTCTTTTACAAAAGGAACTAATAAGTGTAACGTCTGATGTGCTTCTAAAATTCCATTCGGAAATGATTTTGCGCTTACACAAAAAACGTTGATATCACTGCTTAATATGTATTTTTCCATAATTACGCCTTTCCGAAATTCACTGCAAAAGTAATGTCGAGAAGTGACTTCCCTGCAGTGTAAATACGACATTATAAGGGGTTGATTGCGACAACATACTTGATTACATTATAATTATGAAACATATATCAATACTTGTAACTCATAAAGCACGGTTAAGCAGCATAGAACTTCCAAGACATGCATTTTCTGAAGTGAATAATATTCTTGTTGATATTGGAAAACCTCCATTGTTTAAGGTGCAGATGTTAGGATTACATACCCAAATAAAATTAAACAACGGTTTATATACTGTAACTCCAGATGCATTGCTAACTGATATTGAAAAGACTGATTTAGTAATAGTACCTGCAATGGATGGTAACCTTAAAGAAGCTGTTAACTTAAACAAAGACTATATTCCCTGGATAGTAAAACAATATAAAAGAGGCGCGGAGATTGCAAGTCTATGCGTAGGTGCATTCTTGCTTGCTGCAACAGGATTATTAAAAGGAAAGCAATGTTCCACTCACTGGAGAGCTGAAAATGATTTTAAAACTTTGTTTCCGGAAGTTAACCTGGTGGTTGATAAAATAATTACGGATGATCATGGTATTTATTCTAGCGGTGGAGCTTTTTCTTCATCAAATCTGATTTTATATCTTGTAGAAAAATATGCCGGAAAAGATGTTGCTATTCAATGTTCAAAAATGTTTCAAATAGATATAGACCGAGGCTCACAGTCTCCTTTTATAATTTTTACAGGACAAAAAGAACACCACGATTATGTTGTTAAGAATGCACAGGAATTTATAGAAAATAATTTCAAAGATAAAATTACTGTTGATCAGCTATCAGAAATATTCGGTGTAGGACGCCGTACTTTTGAACGAAGATTTAAAGCCGCAACTTTCAATTCAATAGTTGAATACATGCAAAGGGTAAAGGTTGAAGCTGCAAAGAAACAATTTGAAACTGGAAGAAAAACTATTAATGAAGTAATGTATGATGTTGGTTATACCGATAACAAAGCATTTAGGGAAGTATTCAAAAAAATTGTTGGAATGTCGCCGGTTGATTA
>VEPI01000080.1 GCA_012026935.1 Melioribacter sp.
AATTTAATTATTCTTTTCACGTAAGAATAAGAAGCATAAAATCCCAATCCGCCATTGATATTTGTTATATCGGATGGGAAATTTCTGATTGTGAATCCATAATCAAAAAATAAATCGGACGAAAAATAGCTCGTTAGATTCTCATCGTACAAAAATATTTCAATTTCCAACGGTGCAATGGAATACCTTCCTTTAGCCGGGTCTCCTGCGGAAATATTTTGCAAAACTTGCTCAAATAATTTTCTATCAATTGATAATTCATTCTTAAACGATGTATTAATATAATCCGAAAAATTATTGCCGGCAGTTAATGAAGAGATATTGATTGGAATATTAACTTTGAATTTATTTTTTACACCATTTAAATCTCTATAATAATAAGGGAGAGTAACTCTTTGTGCTTTAACCAGACTTAAACTGCTTACCCAAACAACATTCATATTTGAAGTATCTCTTCCAATTAAAGGTCCGGGAATATATGGAAGTGTTTTTTCTTCATCGAAATAAATTCCATCCGGGATTTTTGTCTTGGAAGAAAGTTTTTGTCCATCCGGCAAAGAAATATTTAACTCAACTTCTTTACCGAAAACAGGTCTAAAATTTTTAAGATAGTAGTACTTCGCCGGTGTATTATATCTTGTGTTGATGTTTTGTAAATCAATAGTATCTCTAAAATAATATTTTGTATTTGAATCAGAATACTTCAGCCATACCAATGCGCCCGTAACTGCCGGATCTTCTGTGCTACTGTATGGATTAAATCCATCAACACCATAAAGTTTGGAAACATAAGCGGTTTGTAAAGTTGTATCTCCTCTTAGAATAAGATTGACATCATATTTTACCGGTAAATCACCTACTGGAGAAATGTTTTCTTCACAGCTGTAATTAATAAGCACGGTAATTACGGAAAAAATTGTAAGTAATAATTTTTTCATAACTCAACCTTAACAGAAGCCGTTAAAAGGAAAGGAAGCATGTTTACAATTATCCCGGTTGACTGATCGAAATAAAAAATGTTCTTCCTGTTATACACATTTATTGCGCTCACATCTAAATTCATCTTTAAGAAAGAAAGATTAATTCTTTTTGATAGAATTAAATCCAAGCGATGATAATCCGGCAACCTTGCTGTATTTTTATCTCCGAAAAATGTAATGGGAAAAAGTGATTCATAAATATTATAATCATTTAAAAAATTATTTAATGATAGTTTATCGTAATAGCCGAGCTGCTGAGTAAATGGAAATCCCGAGTGATACGCCCAATTTGTACTTAGCTTCCAATCATAAGGCTAATTAAAGGTGAGTAAAAAATTTAGATTATGTCTTGAATCATATCTCGGACTATATCTAATTCCGTTTACTTCCTTAAAAGACCAGCTTAAAGCATAAGACAAAGCTACATCAATTAAGTTTGAGCTAAATTTAGTTTGTAATTCACCTCCGTAAGATTCACCCGAGCTTTGTAATAAATCCGGCTCGGTAAATAATATTTTATTTTCATTTAATGTCGGCGAAGACACAATTTTTTTATAATAACTTTCAACATCTATCGAAAAGTTACTAGACAATTTTGATGTTATTCCGAATACGTATTGAAGTGATTTTGTCTTTCTTAAATAATCCGGAACAATAATTACAGGATCAAATAATGATAGAACTTCCCTTTCATCAACGATTGTAGTGAGTTCTTGCTGGTAAATTCCAAATGCAGCTTTTAATGTTAACTCAGGTAATAACGTGTAGGAAATATTAATACGCGGTTCAATAAAATCACCCTTAGCGGCAATATCTTTTAGATTAAATCTTGCACCAAGGTCTATGCCCAGGTCTGTGAACTGCAGAAATTTATAATTTACATATGCGTTTGATCCTAAACCATCATCACCCACATCTGCTCTAAAATCAAGTCGGTTAATTAAGAATAAACTTGTTGAAACAGATTTAACGTCAACGCCAATGCCCACTTCATCTTTACTGTCCAATACATATAAAAAATCTGCAGCTATTGTAAAATCGTTTACCTCATTAAGTTTTGGTTTTACGGTACTAAGTTTTTGAATTATTTCGTTTTTATAATTACTAATTGATATTCCGAAGTCGAGGAAGAAAGGAATTTCACCCACGGTGAATACTTTTAGTCCCCAATTATTATTCCGCCATTTGTAATCAGGTCTATTTTCTTCCGGATATTTTAAATTGTCTTCGCTAAATAATCCATGAAGAGAAAATTTTGATCCTGAAAAAAAGACCGGATTAGAATAGTTGATTTTAAAAGATGCATCGTAGAAATCAACGGGCAGATCTTTATTATTTACAAATTTCTTCAAGATATCATTCGATAAACTTTTTCTTCCGGAAATATAAAATGAACCATAAGGTATTGGGCCTTCGATCAATCCTTTGGCAGAAAGCATGCTCGCGCTTAATTTCGCTCCGAATTTATTTTTATCTCCGTCCTTTGTAATAATTTTTAAAATGGATGAAATTGCTCTGCCATAATTAGCCGGAAATCCGCCTCTGAAAAATTCAACATTATTAATTACATCGGGGTCAATTACACTGAAAAGTCCAATGGCATGAAACGGATAATAAACAGGAATGCCATCCATAATTATTAAATTCTGATTTGATTCTCCGCCTCGAACATTAAATTTAACAGAAACGTCTCCGGTGGATTGCACGCCCGGCAATGAAGCTAAAGATCTTAGAAGATCTGTTTCAACACCTTTTGGTAAAGTTTCAAGTTCTTTTGGAGTAATTATAGTTTTACCTAATTCGAGATTATTTTTATTCTTATTTAAGTATTCGGTTGTTTCAATCGCATCAAATTGAATATTAGACGGTACCATAAGAATTTCAATTTCTGTAATCATGTCGGGCTTAACTAGAATACTAAGTTCCTGTGTTTTATATCCTACATACGATATCACAATTGTATAATTCTTGTTTGCCGGAATAGATGGAATAATAAAATAGCCTCTGTTATTTGCCGAAGCTCCAATATTTAATTCCTTAATAAATACATTTCCGAACGGGAGTGATTCTAACGTGGAAGATTCTTTTACAACGCCGCGAATTGTTCCTTTTTCTTGCGCTGTAATTAGACATGTTAATGAAAGGCTAACTATGAATATTTTGATTACTGATTTCAATTATCCTATAACTAAAAATTTGTGTGTAAAATTAAATAATTTTTCGTGGAATGAAGCATGTACATTTTATTTTAATCAATTCAAATTCATTTTTTTCGGACAGTTAAATTTGTTTATTTTCCAGTTATGGTAATCAGTAATTGCAAAGCTTAATTAATTATCCAATATTTTAATGAAAAAGAAAGATACTCGTCCTGAAAATTCTAAAAAGCATCCTTTTTACTTTTATATCATACTCATTTTAATACCGATAATACTTTTATTTTTTTTAGAAGCGGGACTGCAATTATTTAACTACGGATATTCTACTGATCAATGGGTTGAGATAACTAATAATAAATTAATACTCAATCCCGAAATTGCTTACCGTTATTTTCACAAGACGAGCGGAATTCCTTACCCGACGCGTGATTCATTTGACAAAATAAAAAGTTCTAACTCAATACGAGTATTTGTTCTTGGGGAAAGCAGTACAGCAGGATTTCCATATTCACCCAATGGCACATTTTCAAAATATATTAAGAAGAGATTACTTCTAAATTATCCCGATAGAAATATTGAAGTAGTTAATCTTTCGATGGCGGCTATAAATTCTTATTCACTTTTAGATCTTATGCCCGGAATTATTGATCAAAAACCGGATTTGATTATTATATATGCCGGACATAATGAATATTACGGAGCTTTAGGTGTAGCATCAAGCGAGTCACTCGGTAATTCGAGAATTCTTGTAAAATTGATGCTTTACTTAAATCGTTTTAAGACCGTTCAGTTAATCAGAAATTTTATTGATTCGATTACTTCTCTATTTAAATCTGATATTCCTCAAGCTGGAACTCTTATGCAGAGAATGGTGAAAGATCAATTAATACCGATTAATTCCGAGATGTATTACGATGGAATAAATCAATTCCAAAACAATCTTGATGAAATATTCAAAATGATAAGCGCTTCTAAAATTCCGGTAGTCATCGGAACATTAACCAGTAATCTAAAAGATCAAAAACCATTTATTTCTTCTCCGGCAAAAAATTATCCGGAAGCAGATGTGGTTTTTAACAACGCAGAGAAAATGCTTTCGGAGAAAAAAATAAACGAAGCAGATTCACTTTTCGAATATGCTAAAGAATTAGATCTCCTTCGTTTCCGTGCACCTAAAAAAATAAATTTTATTATAAAAGAGTTAGGCAAAAAATATAATTACACGGTAGTGGATTTTGATTCAATATTTAAGGCCTTAAGTCCGGATGGAATTGTTGGGGATAATTTAATGTCGGACCACCTTCATCCTACTCTATTTGGCTATAAATCAATGGGCAAAATATTTTATGAAGAAGTTATGAAAAAAAATATTTTTCCAACGCCCAAAGGTTTACTATCAAACGAGGAACAAGATAAATATGTTTTCAATAATTATAGTTTTACCCGGATTGATTCCACAATTGCACAATTCAGATTATTCATTTTAAAAAATAGTTGGCCGTATAATTTAGAACAGCAAAACATTAATCTTCTTTATGAAAAAATCCCGAGAAAAGATATTACCGACTCTCTCGCCTTTCTGGTTATTAAAGATGAATTATCCTGGGAGCTGGCACATAGAAAATTAGCTGAAAGATATTTACAAGAATCGAAAATTGATGGATTCGTAAAAGAAATGGATGCTGTTATTGATCAATTCCCGGATGAAATAGCATATTATAAAATTACTGCGGGCAATTTGGTAGAAACATCAAATTTTGATCTGGCCGAATCGTACCTAAAAAAATATTATGAAATTATACCCGATGCGTTTTGTACTAAATGGCTTGGGATAATCAATCTTAACAAAAAGAAAATTAAGGACGCTATCTTTTATCTTCAAAAAAGTTTAGAATTTAATTCCAGTGATCCTCAGACATTCTATAACATTGCAGGCGCTTTTGCGTTAGACGGTAATTACAAAAATGGACTAGAATATATTAGCCAATGTTTGAAAATTGATCCTGGTTTTGACGGTGCTATAAATTTAAAAACAGAATTGCAGAATATTCTTGCCGGAAAAAATAATTAGAATATAGCATAAATAAATGGCGCCAAAGCTGATCCTTTAGTCAAGATAATTAATCCGCCGAGAAGAATTAAAAAGAAAACAATTGGCATCAGCCACCACTTTTTCCTCTCTCGGAGAAAACTCCATAGCTGACCTAATGTAGACAGTTTGCTCATATAATCTCAATCAATTTATTTTCACTAATAAAGTCTAACGATAAAATTAACTTCAGTCAAGTCTGCTTCTTCCCCGACGTTTCATTTTTGATTATCTTGGTTTATAAATTTTACCGGAGAATTTTTAGTGCTTACAAAAGGTCAAATTAGGTACATCAATCAGAATAGACATAAGTTATCGCCTGAAAAACTTTCAAGTAATTTGAAATTACCAATTGAGGAAATTCAAAAGTATCTGGAATTGAATCCCGCACAAAAAGCTCCATTTTATTTTTATCTTATCATGATCTTAATACCGATTCTTTTTCTTATTGTCTTAGAAGTAGGTCTGCGTTTATTTAATTACGGAACAGATTTATCTATGTGGATAAAAGCTACTGAGGGGAAATTAATGCTTAACCCGGAAGTAGCCCGCCGTTATTTCTCAACAATTAAAAGCCCGCCGTCTTCTATCGAAGATATTTTTGATGAAGAGAAAAAAGATAATTCTTACCGCGTATTTGTTTTAGGGGAAAGCAGTGCAGCAGGTTATCCTTATATGCCGCTTGGTTCTTTTTCACGTTATATACGTAAACGATTGGAGCTTTCTTATCCGCAAAATAAAATTGAAGTAATTAATATTTCCCTAACCGCCGTTAATAGTTATACCGTGAGAGATTTTATACCCGAAGTACTTAAACAGAAACCGGATTTAATATTAATCTACACAGGCCACAACGAATATTACGGTGCATTAGGTGTCGGATCACTTGAGTCTTTGGGTAATTCCCGTTCTTTAGTAAACTTAATTTTGTATCTCAATAAGTTTAAGACTACACAGCTGGTCAGAGATTTTATTCAGTGGATTGCAAAAATATTTACCGGTGATGATTCAAAATCCAGCGGAACATTAATGTCCCGCATGGCCAAAGAACAAACAATAACATTTAATTCCGATAATTATAAGGCCGGTATTGAACAATTTAGAAGTAATATGCGCGATGTGGTTGAATCGGTAAAAAAAGTAAATGTCCCTATAATTCTTGGAACATTGGCGAGCAATTTAAAAGATCAAAAGCCGTTTATTTCGGTTCAAGATAAAAAATATGAACCTGCAGAAAAAATTTATGAGAAAGCTCAACAAGTCTATAGTTTGTCAAATTACAAATCGGCAGATTCACTTTTCCGATTAGCTAAAGATCTTGATGCATTACGGTTTAGAGCTCCGGAAGAAATTAACAACATTATTAAAAATTTCGGAAATGAATTTAATATTCCGATTGTAAATGTTGATTCCGTATTTGATGCAGTAAGTCCTAACGGAATTGTTGGGGATAATTTAATGACTGACCATCTTCATCCAACACTTCATGGCTATCAATTAATTGGCAAAATTTATTATGATGAAATGAATAAGAATAATTTTCTGCCAAAAAATATTTCTCCTTCAATTAATTATAGCGAGCAAGATCAAATTACGATTTCAAGATTTCCTTATTCAAAAATGGATTCTACAATTTCTGCTTACCGGATAAAACTTCTAAAAAACGATTGGCCTTATATTGATCCGAAGAATAAAATTCCTCTCACAAAATTAATTATACCACATACATATGAAGATACACTTGCATTAAAGCTAGTTAATGATGATATAAACTGGATTGAATGCCATCAAAAAGCCGCAGAAAGAAATTTACATAACAGAAATATTGACGGATTTCTACAGCAAATGGAAATTTTAATTTATCAATATCCGGTCATTGTGGAGTATTATAATTATATAGATCAACTTGCACTTGATTTGCTAAAAATAAAAGATTTTGAAAAAGCGTATAAGGTTCTGCTTAAGCGGTATCAAATTAAACCGAGCGAACTTTCTACTAAATGGCTTGGAACTATTGATTTGAATTCATCTCGAATACCTTCTGCCATTAAATATTTAGAAGAAAGTGTTTCATTGAATCCTAATGATAATCAAACACTTTACAATTTAGCCGGGGCTTATGCGCTGAATAAAGATTACAGAAAAAGTTACGATGTAATTTCCAAAGTGTTGAATTCCGATCCGAATTTTCCCGGTGCACAAAATTTATTGCAACAGATTAAAAATTTATTAAATAAGTGAATTCAATACTACATTTGATTTAAAAATAAAAAGCCGAACTTATTCAGTCCGGCTTTTTATTAATCAACAAAAGAAAAATTACTTAATCAAAAGCATCTTCTTGGTAACATTGTAATTACCGGCTTCGATTCTATAGAAGTAAACTCCGCTGCTTAATTTAGTAGCATTGAAATCTACATTATAAGAACCTGCTCTCATTTGTTTGTTTAATAGAGTTTGAACTTCCTGACCGAGAACATTATAAACTTTCAAACTAACTAATTCATCAGACGGTAATGAAAATCTGATGACTGTAGTCGGGTTGAAAGGATTTGGATAGTTTTGTTCAAGATTGAATGTAGTTGGGATGATGTTTTCTAATTGTTCAACTGCACTTGTTAAACCTCTCGGCAAAGTTTCAATCTGACCGGTTTTGGCTTCAGCATTTGTCCATGTATCAGTTACAACCGTATATGGCTGAGTAAAGTTTCTACCGGATGGTTGAGGAATAAATCTTACTCTGTATACAAAGTTTGCAAAACCTGTTGGTTCTTTTTGAACACCGTTTGGAGCCGGTTTTCCATATTCATAAATGTATGTAAATCCATTAAATGCCGGTCCCACTACTTGAACAGATGCGCTATAGAAAAGTGTTGATCCTTCTCTTGTAAGTCTAAGGGCTCTATCCTGTCCTTCTTTCCATCCCATCTTTGCTGCCCAAGCTGCTTGTCCTGGAACTAAGAAAACCGTATCAGCGGCCGGATTAAAAAAGTTTGGACCTTGTTTGTCAGCATCTGTAGCCGGAGTCATATCAACTCTAAATTGAGCTGTAACCGTTACACCGGCAGGAATTATAAATGAAGGATAAATATCATTGAAGTATGGTCTTGCATCAAAGTTTTGGTTTGGAATACCTTTGAATTTAATAGTACGGTTACCACCGCCTGTTGAGAATGGTCTTTCATAACCGGCATCACCGCCAAGTGGTCCGGTTTGATTGAATGCTTGAACACGGTATTTATGTGGAAGATCGGAATTTACTTCCCAAAGTGTAAACCCAACGCTTAAGAAATATCCTGCAGGGTTTAGGGGATCTTGATTCATATGCGATTTTGCGGGGTCGGTATCATTCCAACCGTTAAAGCTGCCTCTAATTTGTAATTGATCTTTAGCAGGATCAAATAGACCCGTTGTTTGAAGAACCGTGAGATCGCATTCAAAGTTAACCGCACCATCTCTTAGAGTAACTGTAGGATCAACATTATTCCATGGTCTAGCAATATTTTGAGCTCCGTCAACAATCCAAGCAGTTTTGTTCGGATCGTCTTCCCATGGAGTTCCGCCGTTTTTATCTCCGTACAAGAATTTGTAGTTGATCAATTGTGCGGATTTTATTGTAACAGTTGCAGAATAGATAGAATCGTTTGGTGCAGCTCCAGCAACTAATTCAGTTGCTGTGGTATTCCAGCCGTTGAAATCGCCTGCAACATAAACTTTACCGGTACCCTTAACTAGTGACTGTTGTTTAATTGGTAAACGCATATCTGCCTTAAAGGTAACAGAAGCATCAGCGCCGGTCGGCATAGCTTCATTATTATACCAAACAACCGGAAGAACCATATCTGTAGTACCAACAACAACCGATCTGTTGGGTTGACCGCTTAATTCGTCTTTACCCCAATCTGTACCGATTGCATATTTGAATTCATACGTTTGGTTAGCATCAACCTGAATTGTTTTTGTATAAATGGAATCTGTGCCCGGTCCCGTCATTATTTTTTCAGTATTAGCAGGAGGAGTATTTAACCAGTTGTTAAAACCGCCCGCTACGGTGACAACATCCGTACCCGGAACAAATATTTTCTTCTTAGCATAGACTTTCATATCAACCTTAAAGGTTACATTAACCTTCTGGGCGAACGAATCAAGAGTCCATGCACAAAGAAAGACGACCATAAAAAGTAGAGTAAGTTTTTTCATTGTGCCTCCATAAATTAAGTTAGTTAGTGCCACTATTATTATGAGTGGAATTTATCATTTTTTTATTCCAGTTCAAAAACTTAACATCACACCAAAACTGTGCATATTATCTAAATACTTTAATTTTTGAAATGAATAATCTACTGCAATTTTAAAGAATTTCAACCCATCATATTTTATCCCTGCTCCAAGCGTTAAACCTTCCTGAGTATCTTTCAGAAATAATGTTTTGTATCCGCCTCTTATTGATATTAAATCATTAAACAAAGATAATTCGCCACCGACATTAACCCATTGATTGTTATCGTTAGGATGAGTTGCATCCACGGCTAATGTTAATCTGTGCTGATCCATAATTTGAAAATCGCGTGAGATACCTACTTGCAATCGTAATGGTAATTCAAATTGATCGGTAGCATAATAAGCATCAATTGTTGCATTGTTGCCGTTTCTTTGCGGATCAGGGTCGTGGCGGATTAAAAGATCTTCGCCTTTAATTTGCATCTTGGTGCCATAATTTGAAATACTGCTTGCAAATCTAATTCCATAAAACGGTGTTTTGAAAATTGTTCCGATATCGAAACCGATACCATCCGCACTTGAATTAAAAATATTCTCCCGGATATATTTTACATTTACACCAACCGAAAAATCTTCGGTAATAAATTTTCCGTAAGAAAGTGCAAACGCATAACTGCCGGCAGAAAATTTTTCTCCTGTTCCTTCTGGAAAATACTCCGTAGTAACTTCCATATCACCTATATTCAATGCAGTTACACTTATCCCTACATTACCAATTGAGCCTGCAGGAATAACTATACCAATAAAGTTCACATTAATATCTGCGAACATTTTAGTATAGGTAAATACAGTTTGAAATTCATTAAGGTTTGCAATACCGGCAGGATTCCAATACATTGCCGAAGCATCGTTAGCTATTGAACTAAAAGCTCCGCCCATTGCATTTGCACGCGGACCAATCCCAATATTCAAAAACTTAGCAGCAGTTGTTCCCGTCTTAGTTACCTGCTGTGCAAAAACAGGTTGCAATAAAACAGCAGCTACAATTACAGTTATTAATAATTTTTTATTTATCACGATAAACTCCTTAAATTTATTCGTACCTATACTTCTAATGAACAGGTTACAATTATTTAATTACTGCAAATTTTCCTGTCTTCACTCCTATACCCGGAGCGTCAACCTGGAATACATAAACTCCATAAGCAACATTCAGTTTATCTCTTGTGAGCATTTTCCATTCAGAAGAACCATCATTCAACGGACTATCATGTTCAATAACATCTACCAATTCTCCGCTTATAGTAAAAATTCTTATGGTACATTTATTAGGCAAGTGATTAAAATGTAACGAGCGTGGTCCTCTTCCGCTTGAATAAGGATTCTTTGCTTCCCACTGTGCAGATGCTACATATGGATTTGGAACAACTTTAATTTTATCTAAATCTTCTTTGGCTTTATCGTTATCAATTTTTCCCATCTTTGCAACAAATCTAAATATATCGCTGGAGAGGAAAGGTTTTTTCAATTTAAGTTCTATTTTATCACCGGCTTTTGGTAATCTTGTAAGAGGTGATGCTGTTGGTACATCATTTAAGTAGAACCACCAGGTAAACACAAGATTGTTATTATTATCAGGTTCTAAGAAAACTATTCTATCTTTGAATCCTTGACTATTTAAAGAAAGCACACCGTCGTTTCCATCAACTTCAATAAATCCGAAATCTATATACTTTTGTTTACTAACATTATAGACTTTGAAGTTTACAGGTTTCGACGGGAAATTACTAAATCTAACTGTAAATGCTTTTGAGGTACCAAATCCCACATCGCCAAATTCAATACGATAATCATTAGGTCTTTCTTCTCCCTGGAATCCGCCGGGGAAAACAAATTTCTCAAATCTATAATCAACTATTTGCGGATCATTCCAAATTGATGTAGTTCTATTTATTTCTACTCTTTGTTCATTTGTAAATCTGAGTCTGTATCCGTCTGTTAAAGGTTGTTCATATGTTGTTTCTAGATGTTTATTTTTATTAATAAGAGTAGTTCCTGCTGTTGAATCAGTTAGCGTATAATTCTTTGTTGTTAATGTATCAGGTTGACCGGACCGCTTAGAGATTTTAACAGTGTCTTGAAAAGTTAAGAAGTAAACATGTCCTTCTTTTATTTTATTAATATCAATTACATCATAATTAACAGATCCTGATGTAGAACCTTGAACAAGTTTAATATCACCGAGAGTAGGTGCAACATAACCACCGGCCGGAGCTTCGGGTTTGATGCGTACAACGTTTGATCCAAGTTTTACACTTCCATCTGCCTGCAGTGAAATTCTAATTGGTGACTCCGAAGGAATAATATCTCCCGCAGCATATCCGAAATCGAAAGATGTAAGTGCATAATAATAAGTAAATCCATTTTGAACGGTTGTATCAACAAATGTATGTTTTATCCCCGAGTCTGTTCCTATATAATATTTAACTCCGTCAAGATCTACAGGGAAGAATCCTTTGATTCCATCATTTAAATCAAAAATCTTTAGCGGAGTTTTAAATATTTTATTACCATAACCGTTTGTAATATTTTGTGCATCAAGAAATGCCGGATCTGAAGAACGATAAATTCTATAACCTTCAAAATCTTTACCGGTACCGCCAATCGCATCAATGTAACTATCGAATGAAGATTCGGCTATATCATCCCAATAAAGTGTTACTCTATTATTACCGGGAATTGCAGTTAGAGTTGGAGTAAGCGGTGCATTTGCAAAACGATAATCGTTATTATAAGTCTCTTGAGCTCTAACTCTTTTTCGAAGAATTTCATTTTTTCTAAAAAGTCCGTTCGGATCTGGAACAGGACCATTTGAAAATAAAACTGCAATAGAGATTGGTTCGGTCTGCCCGGATTTCAACGGGAATAATCCAGACGAAACAAATAAATCATACTCACCGGCTACAACAAGTTGCGGATCATAAAATTTTCCCGGAATCATAAAATCAAACCATATTTGAGCATCGCTATTAATATTTAATCCGCCGGCAGGAACATAAGCGGCATTTGTAATACCAATCTGGTCAGTTTCAGAAACATCAGTAACATCAACTTTAGGTTCGCCGGGTAATCCATATCGGGCACCGGAAGTTGGTTTGCCATCCCCTTCACCGGGGTCACCGGTGTCTGGAACACCATCTAATCCAACATCGTCACGTAATGGATTCCAATCGTAATCATTATCAATACCGTCATTCCTTGCTTCATCAATCATAACATCAATACCATCATCAATACCTTCGTCAATTGCACCATTATTATCGTTATCAATTCCATCAGCATATTTCTTACCTAAAGTTGAAGCAACAACATTATATAAAATGATTTTACTGTTAACACGGTATCTATAATACGGTACGTCAGCTGCCGCTTGATTGATCATTGCTTGAGTAATAACCGGACTGCCTTCTTCACCATCACCGTCGTTATCAATGCCGTCTTTAAATGGATATCCTAATTTATCCGAGGTAACATTTATTAAATGGACTTTTCCATTTTGGAATGCATCAAGAGCAGGCCACAATTTCCATTTGTTAGTACCGGGAGCTGAATTTGCAAGATCAATCATTGCTTGAGTAACAACCGGGCTGTTTTTTTCTACTTTAAATCTCGGATGTTTAGCAATCCAATCAGGATCAATCGGTTCGGCAATTCCATCGGCATATGTAACGCCTTTTTGAACACCGAAAGCAACGTGAGTTTCATTTTCGTCTACCAAGCCGTTACCATTATCATCAATTTGATTGTCTGCTATTTCTCCTACTAACATTTCTCTAGTAACAAGCGGTCCGTTTTCAGGGCTATCACCGTCATTATCAATTCTATCTACTGCATTACCGGGAGTTTCCAAAAAAGTAACTCCTACCATTCCAACAGGATCACTTCCAAAAGTTGGAGCTTTATGATCCGAGTCCCGGCTCCATGCAATATCTTCTAGTAAATCAAATTCAGAAATATCATCTTGTGAATCCCCATCACCACCTACAAAGTCTGCATACCAAAGTGTTACTCCGACTTTATTAATATCTTTTGTACCATCATTCTTGATGTAATGAAGAAAATAAACTGCATCTTCAACCAGCACTTGCGACCATGCAAGAGCTCTTACATCCATAAGAATTCCCATTCCTTTTCTTGAAACATCTGTACTGTCCGGGAAATAATTTGTATAACGATCATATTTATCATCGGAAGCGCGGTAAAACATTTCTTGATCTGCATTAAAAATATTTTTACCAAAATATCCGTTCCAAGATCCTCTCCATCCCGGATCCACTTGATCACTCAATCTATCCGGCCAAAATGCAGGCCATGTATCAGGATCAACACTTGTAGCTAACTGGTTTTCTCCTGTTTTAGGATTTTGTCTACTATAACCCGGAACCGGTTCAAAGTTCCAAGATTTACCTTGCGGAGATTGACGATAATCGTAAACATCAATAATATGCTGCAACTCTCCTTTATTATCAATTACTTCACCTCCAACAAAAATTCCAAGCATAGCTAAATAAACATGTCCCGTATTCTTAGGCCATTCGTAAGGCGTTTGAACTGATATTGGGAAGTTTCCACTTTCGCGACCAGACATACCAAAGTTGAAGACAGTAGTGCGGACTTGATTTCCTTCCATTTGTCCTTTTGCTCTTTTAGTAACATCGCCTCTTTCTTTACCTGGTTTGTACTGAGCCTCAATATTGGTTGTTATCATTAAAGCTATCGCGAACATCAAAATGATTTTAAATGCTCTAGCCATTTATTTATTTCTCCTATTATTAATCTTTTTCATGACTTTCAAAATCAACTTGTTAGAAATTAAATTCGAAACCAAATTGAACTAAACGCGGTTCGCCGTAATTCCACGGATATTTTAAATATTCCTCAACTGTATTTGGCCTATTGGCATCGTAACCAATATTCTTCCCTTCAGTTGTATAATTAGGCTGGCCTGTATCTCCGAATACGTTCACTACTATTTTATTATCAAGTAAATTATAAACACTAAGGAAAGTTGTAACATCAAGCCCTAACAACTTGAAGGTCTTATGTAATTTTAGATCAACATTAAATTGAGCAGGTCTTGATCTGCTGTTTCTTTGCAGACCTGAGGTAATTCCTCTATCAGCAGTATATTGAGTAATAGATGGTGTGTAAGGAAGTCCGGTGCCATAACGTGCAAGAGCACTAATTCCCCAATCAACATCTCCAACAAATACCGAGAGATTAAGAAGATGTCTTTGATCCCAATCAAGTGGAATTAAATATAAAGTCGGTTCATTATTACCAAGCTGTGCATAAAATTCGTCTTCGGGATTTGAATTACTACCTTCGGCAACTTGATATGTATAATTGAAATCTATTGAATAGTGATTACTAAATCTCTTGTTAAGATTTAATGTAATTCCTTTTACGTTTGAGTAATCTTTATTAATAAACTGAGAGTAAGTAACTAAGTTACGGGTTGCAATTAGTGGTCCGGCAGTTATCCAGTTTCTTATGTCGCGGTAAAAACCGGTAACATCTAAAGTAAAATCATCAAAGAATTCTTGTTTGAATCCAATTTCATACATAATTGTTTTTTGCGGCTCAAGATCGGGGTTGCCGTAAGGGCCGTATCCACTTCCGGTATTAGGAACAAGGTAAGATCCTCTATTAAACAAATATGAAAAAGTTGGAACTTGTAAAAACTGTCCATAAGAAAAATGTAAAACACCTTTTTCACTAATTGGATAAGCTATACCAAAGCGCGGACCAAGCGACCACTTAGCAGTAGATTTTTTATAGAAATACGATTCCCTTTCGGCTAATGATAATTTTTCCAATTCAGGTCTTAATGGAAGATTTATATTAGGATCGGACGGATCAACAAGTACATTTCCCTTAGCATCAAAGTAATCTAATCTTATACCGATATTAATAATTACACTATTGAATTCAATTTTATCCTGAAGATAAGCCGAAAATTCGATCGGCTCATTAACATACTTTGTTCTGTTAGGTGTTCCTTCTTCCGGAATAGATGGAGCGAATGGTTCAACCGGAACATTGTTAATACGTAACGGCTCAAGATAATAATCATCGAATTTTAGATTATGTTTTCTGCCTTCAAAACCAAATTTCACTAAATGATTTTCAGCAACTTGACTTGTGAAATCAATTTTTCCGATAAGAGTGTTTGTCTCTCTAAAAAATCTATGTAGATCCGTGCCCTTTGTTGTAAAAGCATACCCAACTGTTCTTAAAGAATCGGGATGTAGATAACGTACATCAAAAGGATCGTCATACAAATGTTCATTAAAATCTTTGAAGAATTTTGAAATTTTTATTGTGTAAAATGATTTGTTCGAAAGTGTGTGGGTCATTGTAAATGTTGCATTGTAACTATTAGCAAACTTTTTAACATTACCATCCGGTTCCCATTTATAAAAATGATTGTAATCCTGATAATTGTCCTTGGAATAAAGGACTTCTGCATTAAATTTTATTGATGAGGATGCAGAAAAAGTTAAGTTCGCCTGACCTAACCAACGCTTACTCCAGTTCATAGGAACTAATGATCCGTCTCCTGCAGCTCCTGTTGGTGTATAATATTTGTAACCGTATAGATAACCGTCATCATAAACATAACGTCCATTTACAAAAAAAGTGATTTTATCATTCGTTCCAGGAATTGGTCCGCTTAAACTCCCTTGAAAATTATAATTAGTAACCGGATTAAACTTGTCTATTCCGACAAAATAATCTTTGAAGTTACTTGCATAATCACTGCTGTAAACTTTAAGATTTCCTTTAACGGTTCTGCTACCTTCTTTGGTCACAGTGTTTACAATACCAGAAAGCGCTTGTCCGTATTCGGCATTAAACGTACCGCTGATAACCTGAAGTTCCTGAACACTTGAATTATCAATATCGAGACCGCGACTGTTATCGTATGCATCGGTAATCGAAATTCCATTAACCCAATAAGCGATTTCTGAAGATCTTCCGCCGCGTATATGAAACCCACCGCCTGCGTCTCTTGTAACACCGCTTTGCAGTTGAAGTACATCGTTCAATTCTGCAACAGGTAAATTTTTAATTTCGTCCGATGTTACACGGGCTTGACTTGAAGTAATATCTTTCTGAATTTTATCTACATTACCTTGAACAACGATTGCCTGCATTTCAACAGCGGTATCAACTAGAGCAGCATCCTGTATTGTAGTTAAGTCAATTGAGATTTGAACATTTTGAGCGACAACAGATTGATAGCCAACATATTGATATCTTACATTATACTTCCCGGGCTGAATGTTAAGTATTGTATACTTTCCATCCATATCGGTTTGAGCCCCTATAGACGTACCTTCCAAAACAACATTAACAAAAGGAAGGCCCTCGCCTGTTTTTTTATCGGTTACTTTTCCCGTGAGTTTTCCGGTAGTTCCGCCATAGACAAACACGGGGAAAAAGAAACTCAATAAAAGTAAAACAGAAAAAGCTTTTTTCATGGTGCCTCCATTAAAGCAATAGATTAGCAATAAGAACAAATATTTTATTTTAATTATTAATTACAATACTTCCCAATAAATCTTCATTTACTTTAATCTGTACTTTGGATTTAAGTTTGTCAATATACTCTTGCATTACAGATTTTGATTTTTCTTTATTTAATAAACGGACAACATCGTTTTTTACTTGTTCATATTTTTTTATTTCACCTGTTCTCTTACCCAATATTTTAAATATTCCATAATATCCTTCGATTTGTATAGGACCTATTAATTTACCTGTTTCCGATTTCCATAAAGTATCTTTAAGCATTCCATATTTTGAAACTTCAGCAAAACCCATCTCGCCATTATTCTGTGATGACCAGTCTCTAATCGAATATTTTTTAGCAAGTGACCCAAAATCCATTCCATTATTCAATTGAACAAATAAACTGTCTGCCAAAGTTTTCCGCTTTAGAATAATCTCTTGTATATTCATTTCATCGGAAGACTTAAAGTATTGAGAATTATCAGTATAGAATTTATAAGTAACACTATCTGGAAATGCAGTTTTATCGGCTATTTCTTTACGCTTATATTTTAAGAAGGTATTGTTATAATACTTTGAAATAGTAGTGTTTACTTCCGGTTGTTTATCATATCCTTTTCTTAAAGCAATTTGATATAAAATATCTTGTAAAATAATTCCTTTAATAACGGTTTTTAATCCTTCCAAAGATGAAAGTTTCTCTCGATGAAAAACGGGAATTAAATCAATCCTTTTTTCAAGCTCGGTTTGCTTGTAAAACTTATTCTCATATTTTACACACACGGCAGAAGAGGTTTGTGTTTTACTATTTTCAGCAGAATACTGGGTTGAATATGATAAATTATTGAAAATATTGCCAAGAATTTTTTCGTCAAACCAAACTTTATTCGGATCAAATAGTTTATTTAGATATTCTATTTCAGCAGCTCTCTTTTTCCTCATCCTAACTACTTTTTCCATATGTTTTTTCTTCTTCAGAAATTCTGTTTCAGTTAAAAGTGGATGTGGTTTTCGATCTTCTAACTTAATTATACTGTAACCAAATTTAGTTTTAATAGGTTTGGATATCTCCCCAATATTTAATGCATATGCTGCATCTTCAAACGCAGGATCCATATCACCCCAAGAAAAATATCCCAGGTAACCGCCATTATTCTGAAGTGTTGTATCTGTAAAAACCTGCTTGGCTAAAATTTTGAAATCAGAACCGTTTTCTAAAAGTTTATAAAGGTTATTAGCTTCTTCTTCTGTGGTAGCGAATAAATGCCGAACGGAAATTTTCTCATTAGATTTATAATAAGCATCTCTTACTTCTTTGTCTGTAGCTGTTAATTTTGCAAAAATTTCTTGGTCTTTAAGATATGCTAAAATGGTTTGTTTTTTATCCCAGTTTAATTCTTTCTGATATTCAGGATTAGAAAATATTTTTTGATTATCATCTACATTATAAAGCAAATATTCGTTAATCATATTATTAAGAATTGAGCGGCGGGTAACTATATTATCTTTTGTCCCGGAAGTAAACAGATATTCACTGTAACGATCAGTAAAATCCTTAACATAAATTTTGTGTGTTCCAATTTCTGTTATAACAGAATTAGGTAGCGCTAACTGTTGTGAGTGGGTTGATTGGTTGTAAAAAATTAAAATAAAAAATACAAATATGGAGACAGTTTTAAACTGTGATACCATTTTCTTACAGTAGTGAAAAACATGGATCAAATAGATTAATCCATGAAACAAATTAGGATAGATTTATCGAATCACACATTAAATTACAAAAAACGATAACAAAAAATCAAATTTATAACGAATAAAATCTAAACACTTTCTGAATTAACCTTTTGAGAAAAAAGCTTACTTCTGATTTCATCCGTTTTATCTATAAATAACAAAATCTGGCACTATCTCTTAATCTTCTAATTATTTAAGTTATATTGTAAATATTATATATACTGCCAAAAGTTTAAGGAAATAGAAATTTTTATATGAAACCAAAAGAAGTAACACTTAATGATATTGCACAAAAGTTAGGTGTTTCGATAATAACTGTCTCAAAGGCGCTTCGAGGGCATCCTGATATTTCAAGCCACACTGCAGAACTTATCAAAAAAGCGGCAATTGAATTAGGTTATTCTCCCAATTTTATGGCCAGAAATCTTGCATCTAGAAAGTCAAACACTATTGGTGTTGTACTTCCGGAAATAGCACATCATTATTTTAGTTCAATAATTGATCATATCTACATTTATGCAACCTTAAATAATTATCAAATCTTTCTAACCGTTTCTCAAGAAAATTCCGAATTGCAGAAAAAGCAAATCCAAACTCTTCTTTCTATGCGAGTGGAAGGAATTATAATTTCAATTTCACAGGACACATCAAATTTTGAAATTTTCGAAACAGCAAAGAACAGACAAATCCCCTTGGTTTTTGTGGATCGTATTCCGGATTTAATTAATTGCAATACAGTTACTGTAGATGATCGTGGCGGTGCTTATAAAGCGATTGACCACGCTATAAAACTTGGATATAAGAAGATTGCACATTTTGCAGGTTATACAAATATAAATATAGGACGTGAGCGAATGCTGGGTTTTAAACAGGCTATGAATGATTATGGTTTGGAGGTTAATCAAGATTGGATTTTAGAAGGAGACTATGGTGAAAAAAGCGGTTATGATTCCTTCATGAAATTATACCACGAAAAGAACTTACCCGATTTAATTCTTGCTGTCACCTATCCGGTCGCCATTGGTATATATATGGCAGCAAAAGAAGTTGGTATGAATATTCCTAATGATATTGATTTAATCTGTTTCGGTAATTCTCAGGAACAAAATTTATTATCTCCTCCATTAAGCTGTGTAAATCAACCGACAGAACAGTTAGCAGCGAAATCAATGGAAATATTAATAGAGAACATTACAAAGAAAGATAAATTTATCCATAAGCAAATAGTAGTAGATACCGATTTAATTTTGCGAGGCACTTGTATTAAATGTAATCGC